>JAQBUF010000022.1 GCA_027623995.1 Nitrospirota bacterium | reverse complement strand
CGGGAACCGTCCCATCAGGACTAATTCTCCCAGAGTAAAAGGAAACACTTGAGAGGTTTCTTGGGGAACAATGGCCACTTGTTGCGCAATCTTTGCTGGTGATAAGCCCACTAAGTCTTGACCAAATAAAGAAATGCTTCCACTCTCTGGAGATAACAGCCCCATCAACAATTTCAGCAATGAAGTCTTTCCAGACCCATTGGGACCAATCACGCCAATAATTTTTCCGGCATTGATCGTACAGTCCAAATTCTTGATCGCCCACCCGCGATGAGGGGAATGATCGTATCGAAAAGACAGTCCCTGCACATCAAAGGCCAAGTGATGGTCGGAAGTTATCGTCACAAGGCCACTCCCGCCCTCCGCTTCACGAGCAAGTAAATAAAGACCGGGCCGCCGATAAGCGCCGTCACCACTCCGACCGGAAGTTCCGTCGGCGCAAGCACCGTTCGGGCGACAGTGTCGGCAATCATGAGAAACATCCCTCCCACCAATGCAGACGCTGGCAAGAGCAAACGATGATCCGCTCCCACGACCATGCGAACCGTATGCGGAACTACCATGCCCACAAACCCTATCAATCCCGCGATGGAAACAACCGCGCCTGTCATTAAGGCCGCCACGACAAAAATGAGTTTCTTCACGCGTTCAATCTCAACGCCTAAAGCTCTCGCGGTTTCTTCACCCATCGTCAAAATGTTGAGCGGGCGAGCCAGCCAGAATAGCAACACTCCGCCGACACCTAAAAACAATCCAAGCCCTAGCAAGGTTGAGTACTCGGGAGACACTAACGTACCCATCAACCACATCATCATTTTGAACGCGCGCGTCGGGTCGGCAATTGAAACGGCAAACATGATTAAGGCAGAAAACAGCGCATTGAGAATCACCCCAGCCAACAACAGGGTATGCACGGACAACATCCGATAGGTGATACTAATGCGATACACCACGAGAATAGAGAGAAGCCCGCCAACAAATGCCCAAAGCGGCAGGGCTGAAAATCCCATGACCGTTCCACCAATACCGAGCAGAATCCCCAACGTCGCACCAAAGGCCGCACCACTGGAAATGCCCAGCACATAGGGTTCGGCTAAGGGATTGCGCAACAGCGCTTGCAACGCGACCCCAACCGTGGCCAACGAGCCTCCGACAAGAAAGGCCAACACCACGCGTGGCAGGCGAACTTGCAACAGAATCACTTCAGAAACCCCAACACCCTCGACTTTCACGCCGCCTTCTTGAAGAGCCAGACCCAAGGCGTGAAGAACAGTGGCAAAGCCAATGGACTCGGCCCCCACGGTCAAACAGCCCACACCGATCAACACACTCAAGAATCCCAACACTGAAAGGCTCGTAAGCCAGCGACCCGCTGAAAGAAATGCAATAGCTCCACCTACCGGTTCCACGCCTGGGTACCGCAGAGCTTCAACAGGCGGATGAGAAGTTTGAGTACCCAATTGGCTATCACTCATGGGTCAGCTCTCCTGAAAAATTTCAGGATGAATGGCTTTGGCCAATGCGGCGAGGCCTTGCACCAGCCTCGGGCCCGGCCTGCTAATCAACGCCCATGGAACAAGATGCAGACGCTCGTTTTTTACCGCGCTCATCGTGCTCCATCTCCTCCATTGCTGAAGATCAGATTCAGATGAGCTCACCCCACCCATCGTGGGAAATAAAATTATTTCTGGATCCTTTTGTAACACCACTTCCATACTCAATCGCGGATAGGCACTCCCAGCATCTTTAGCAATATTCTCTCCACCGGCGAACTCAAGAAGCTGATCAATGAAACTTCCTGCCCCAACCGTGATAAAAGGCTGAGGATACACCACATACAGCACCCGAGGTTTTGGCAATGAGCGCGTACGATCACCGATCGCTTGAATGTCTTTCCGCATGGTTTCTGCCAACGTATTGGCCATCGGCACACGCCCTAACATACGGCCAAGGGTTTGGATATGAGAGTACACATGTTCAAGGGATTGGGCTTCGAGAATAAACAACGGGATCTTGAGCTGCTGAAGCGTTTTCAGCACATCATCCCGAATGACTTCCATGGCCAACACAAGGTCGGGTTCTAAGGCGAGGATGGCCTCAAGATTGGCTCGAGAATCACCCACCTGCGTTTTAGTTAAGGCCTCTGGTGGATAATCACAATACTCCGTGACCCCAACGACAGAATCTCCCGCCCCAATCGCAAACAACATCTCAGTAATACTTGGGGCCAAAGAAACAATTCGCTTGGGGGTTTTGGATAAATAAATTTTATGCCCGGTATCGTCAACAAACGTCCGTGGGGCCACGTTGGCCATAAATGGCATTCCGGTAAGAATTCCTTGTTGACGACGTTTCATAGAATCCGATTGATCAGAAAACGCAAACAGCGGTTCGCACACGAATAAGATAAGCAGAGCAAAAGGCAGGCTTGCAAGAAAAAGACGAGGAAAACGAATCCATGGCGTAGAGCCAAGGCTATGATGCCGGTGCCACAACAGACTCAACATAAAAAAATCCCCAAGGCCAAAACGACCCTGAGGATTGCACCCGCGTCTTCATCCTCACCCGCTCCCCAGCCCCGAGGGATCGAAGGTCGTGAATCCTGTGCCGTCCAATCCACATCAAAGAATTGGAGAAACAGAATTCGTAGCTCGGGTAGGTCTTCTGGCTTCTGGATCCGAAGGGCCTGTGAAAAAATTACTAAGACAAATCCCATCCCATCTTCGGGCCACCTTTGAACGCGCCTCAATCGAAAAAACCTCAACATAGCTGTGCTATGCCTCGGCCTTTTCTCAATCGTTACGTCCAAATTCGACCCAAATCTAGGCGCGATGTTGTCTCAGTTATTTTTTCACAGGCCCTAACCTACTTCCCGCGCCTTCCCATCCAGATCGTGATGCGTTATGCGTAAAGCGTGACGTACGTAACTTTTTCTAACTCATTACGCATCACGGATTATGCTTCACGAATCCAGACAGTGGCCTCTGCGGGTTTCGTTTCCAGTTACAGCGGCGGGACCGCGAAGGAGTTACACCTTCTTCCCTGCACCCGTGCCCCATATGTCAATACTAAAGCGGAACCTTAGGGAAGGTCAGAATACTTTGTCAAGCAAGCGGTCAAGTCGATTAACCGAAGCAGATTCCCTGAGAACGTCCATCCTAATCTAGATCGTTAGCGAATTGAAGTTTAGATAAAAGGCAGGCAAACTCCCTTTATTCCCTAAGAGGGAAGACGTTCGATGCGTTCTTTTCAAATCACCGCGATCATTCTCCGCCAAGATCTAACAAACAGTGTTTGGCAAAATCTCCAGCTTCAGTCGCCGTCCAATCGCCTTTTGGTTTTTCCCCCATCTTTTCACACCAGGCTTTACTGCCGACTTCTGGCGCACAGGCCACTAAGAAAAACATGGTGACGAGTAAACACGTCTTTATACTATCCATGGCAGTTCCCTCTCTCCATATTGTTAAACTTTCAAGGATGCGGACCGGACAAGGCCAATCTGTATCCAAGAGATTTATACCCAGGGCGTTCCCTATACTGATTATTAACCTTTGTCAATTGAATGATCCATTCTCGGAGGAGTTTTTGGTTTCTCGAAAGATCAAAACGGAAATACGGACATGGCACCAAAAACCTAGGTATAATACCTATAAAATTTGACAGGCGAATCACCCGATGCTAATTTCGAAAACGAAACAAGGGGATGCCATATTCACCTTGTTTTTGTTGTCGCTGTCAGGTAGAACCCACCACAGTTACAAGGAATCAAGTGGGGACACATTTTAGTGAAGGAGGCTTATGGGAAAACCATCGAAAACTACTGCAGCCAAACGAAATCGAGAACGAGCGTTGCAAATGAAACAAAAGGAAAAGCAGGAAAAAAAGGTTTATCGGAAGTCCCAAAATGAAGATGACCGACCAGCTACCTTGGAAGGCGAAGATCCAGATTTAGCTGGACTTCAAGTCGGCCCGCAAGCGCCACTGTTTGATTAAGAACCAATCCTTCATGACTCTCATGAAGGGCTGGTTTCCGAAACTTCTCCACTTAGCGGTCTGAATGCCCAAGCTCCTTCTCTGGAGCAATAATATCTCGGACCAATTGTTTCAATTCCTTGGTCTCTGGAAACCGGCCATGCTGTTCCCGAGACCAAATAATTTTTCGCTTTCACTCGCACCTCAAGCATCACGATTCATTCATCGCCTGCCCACCCAGTGCCACTTGGAGCTGGGACTCCGTGAACCGATACTGACGTAACGCATGCAAATATCCTCGCCGTGCATTAAGGTTCCGCTGACGGGCTTGAATCAGGTAAATACTATTGAACTGCATCGAGGAATAAAACTGTTTCACATAGGATTCAGCTTGCTCTTGAACCACCAGCATATTTTCTCGAAATAACCCAACATGGGTGTCATGAAAATGAAGTTCTGCCAAGAGCTGTTTCAACTCCTGTTTGGCCTCAAGCTCAGTCGCTACCAATTGTTTTTCGGCCTGCCGCACTTGGAATTCCGCCCTGGCAATCCCACCCTGATTTTGATTAAGCACTGGGACCTCCAAGGCTATCACCAGCCCAGGATTATCAACTCCTCCAAGTGACCGGGTATAATTTCCTCCCAGTCCGACATCTCCAAATATTTTATATTTTTGTAAACTCAATAACCGCTGGGTTTGACCGATTTGCAAGCGAGTCAAGGCCAGGTCGATTCGGTGATTCTGCGCAAATGTCCATGCTTGATTGATCGTAATATCCCGGCGAGGCATGTGTTCCAAATCTCCATGGATGTGCACATTCACCGACGAGAGAGGATCAAGACCAAGAGACCCGAGGAGCTGCGCACGCGCACGGTTGAGTTGCGCATTGACCGAAGCCAGTTCCAATTGGGCTTCGTACAACACATTTTGCGCGAGATAAATATCCAGTTGATTCACCAGGCCCGCATCGAATCGAATGTGGACTTGCTCTAAGGTCGTCTCAAACAACGACACGTTTTCCTTGACAAACGCATGGAGCGCTTGTTGCAACAACACCTCGTCAAACGCATTCCTGGCATTCGCCGCGGCCTCAAGGATTTCCTGAACAATCAAATTGGTCGTGCGCAAGACTTCCACAGTCGCTAGGTTTTTTCGGAGCGGAACGTTCCATAAGTCTGAAATGAGAAACAACACATCGCTTTCCGTGTTGATCACGGCTCCAGGCATTCCCCCTGGAAATCGAATCAACGATCCAAGCCTTGGGTTCGTATAGAGACCCGCTTGAATAAGGTCAGCTTTCGCCATTCCTAACATTTCAAATTGGACTTGCAGTTGGCGGTTATTGATTAAGGCCAGGCGCACGGCTTCCTCACGCGTCAGCCCATCCTGAAGTAATTGCTGAACCGTCTCCTGCGTCCACGCCACATCTTCTGGAGTTTGCTCCCACGCCACCGCCTCTCCAGTTCGCGACATGGCCTCTTGCGACAATTGGGCAAACTCTTCATCCACTGTCACCGTGGCACAGCCACTCATCAACACCAACAGGCTAACAAGGAACATTGTCGATCGAGTCATGGTTGTGCCCCCTTTGTATGTTGGGCCGGATGCGTCCACGCAGCATCAGGATCTTTTGGGATCACGCGAACCAGCGTGAACATTCCGCCATGAGGAGCCACGCCCATGGGCATATCCGCCATGGCATTCATCACATGATGAAGTTTATGACAATGCAACCGCCACACCCCTGGATTCCACGCCACAAACTCCACATCCCGCGTGGTGCCGGGCGGCACATTAATGGTGGCCCCTGGCCATTGTGCGCCTTCAGGAATCGGGCCACCTTCCGTCCCAACGACATTCCAGGTATACCCATGAATATGGATAGGATGGCTTTGCATACTGAGGTTGCCAAACCGCAATCGAACTCGATCACCCTGGTGGACCGTAATTATATCGACACTCGGCGCAGCCTTCCCGTTAAACGTAAACCAATTAAAGTCCATCGACACTAAATTGGGATTTGGATTTCCTGGCGCAAAGGTCCATTCCTGCAATAAAATCGCAATCTCTTTGTCCGGTGTATTTTTGGGAGCTTTGGGATGCACGACAACCATTCCACCTAACCCCAAGGCATCTTGCTTCATCACGTTGTAACCCGTGTGATACATAAACGTGCCACTTTGATAGAGCGTGAACTCATACACATGCGTGCCACCTGGCGGTGTCGGAGCTTCGGTTACACCTGCAGCCCCATCCTGACCATTCGGCACTTCCAAGCCATGCCAGTGCACCGAAGACGGCTCGGGCAATTCATTGTGAAATATCACACGAATGGTATCGCCTTCATGAGCCTCGATAGTTGGTCCAGGCATCGACCCGTTGTATCCCCACACAATCCCCGTTTGTGAAGTGCCTTTCATATGCGACGCCCTATGACCAAACGCCCGATTCATCAGCGGGATAATGGATTCATCCATGGGCTTCCCATCGGTAAATACATGCTCCATGGGTTGTGCGATGAGGGTGAAGACTTTGACCTCGCCATCCAACTCATACCCTAACGCGGGAACATTAAGTGTCTGCACCACACCTTGTTGTTGCCCCATGGACGCAGGCGGGAAAGAATACGATTTACCGCGCTCTATTCGAGGCGCTGCCCCCAATCCAAACTATTTAATTATTCCGTGAGATCCAGGTACCGACATCGCAGCCCCAGCATGCCCCTGCACCTCATGGGTGTGCCCAACTATGGGCAAGAACATCATACACAGCCAAAGAGTAGATTGATGTACGACGATTCGTGCTCGCTTCATGCTGATGTCATCCTTTTGGTAAGACCAGTGGGAATTGAACGATACGTCCTCATTCCATTTCAATAGTCAACGCCACACATCCTTTCTACCTAGGAATGTGCGCCTCCATTATTATTGCCATGCTCTATTGTATAATCTCGAAAATACGAAAACGCGCGGGAACGAAAGGAAGGATTCCTCAGATTCAATCCAATGGAGCAGTATATTGGTTTTCGACTCTCTTAGATTGTGTAAATAAATAAAGGTAGCATTTATGTCTTGGCTCTTGGCTTGATAACATAGTTCCATTCGCCATGAAACTTGTGACGTTCGATATTAATCTGTTTCATTTCTTCGTCGGTGATCTTGCGGCCAGTTGGATATTTTCTCCGATCCAGGCGGCAGGTCACTTTCAATCCTTTCACCGTTGTTGTTCTGGCAATAAGGTTGACGATTGTTTCGTAATCGCGCAACGGCTCTCCACGCCAGTTCGAAGAGATAAACGAGAACAGACGATGTTCGATCTTGTTCCATTTGCTGGTGCCAGGCGGGAAGTGGCAAACGCAGAGGGAAAGCCCGGTCTGATCGGCCAGTTTTTGCAACTCGAGCTTCCACAGTCGCAATCGCCAGCCATTGCTGCCTCCAGCGTCGGCCGTGATCAAGAGCTTGTCCGCCTTCGGATAAAGTCGTCGGCCTTCATGGCGCCACCAGCCGCGGATCGAAGCCACGGCAAAGGCGCCGGTGTCGTGATCGGTACCGATATTGACGAATCCGACATTCCGTCCCAGGTCGTAGATGCCGTAAGGGTAGGCACGCGGCACGTCGGGGCCGGGAAAGTCATGGCCCTGCACCGTCTTTGGATCTTTCCCTGGACGCCATTGTCGCCCCGCATTGTGGTAGTTGCCGATGAGTTCCTTCTTCTTGGTGTCCACAGAAATCACCGGCAGACCTTGCCTGAGGTATCTCTTGGCTGCGGCGCTGATGTGCCGGAATTGCGCGTCGCGGTCCGGGTGATCTTGCCCTTCCTCGGTTTTGCGATTGCTCTGCAGACTGTAGTCGAGATCATGAAGCATCTGCGCCACCTTGGTGTGGCTGACCGAGTGGCTTTGCTGATCGAGTTCCCTGGCAATGGCTCGCGTACTCATGCAGGTCCATCGCAGCGGCGATTCCGGATCGCCTCGGGTCTGTTCGTCGATCAGCGCTTCCAAGGCATCCACCAGGTGCGGGCTGGAAACGGTAATCGGCTTTCGGCCCGCGCCGGATCGGCGAACACGACCGTCCCCGGGTGTCGAACCCGCGCGAATTTACTGGATACCTTTTTGGATGGCTTTACGAGAAAGTTCGCGCGCGCGATGAACCAGGGATACCCCACCATGACCCAACGTCATGGCTTCGTTCGCCGCCATAAGTCGCCGAGTGCGTTCATCCAAAAGGGGCCGCACGGAGCGAAACTTTTCCGTCAATTCGGCAATGGTGCTCATGACTATGCAGCATAGCACGCAAGCCCAAAAATGAAACCTTTATTTCTTTACAAGTCCTTAGGGTCTCTCACAACGAACCCTATGGCAAGGAATTAAATTTTGAGTGGGACATGACCTGCTTTAATAGGTAACGAAGTTTGGAAGAGCTACATTCGAAACTAGTGCGCAAAAGAGGTGATCGCGAGCGAGGAGGTAAACAAAATGGCGCTTCACTGCCCAAACGATTCATCTCTTTTTTTGACAATCGAAGAATCTCGCCTGGCAAACAAGATATCCACTTGCAGTAATAAATCTTGGTGAAGATGGTGGGTGGCCACATCAAACACGCTATACCCAATCTTGGACAGGTAATGAACATACCCTTCAAAATCAGGCGCATGAAGATTGTACTGAACGATGGGCACTTCTAGATAAATAAAATCAATAACAGGCAGGGCGTTCTTTGCACCTTCCAAGATATCCAATTCTGACCCTTGGGCATCAATTTTCAACAAGGAGGAATGGCCAAGGGAAAAGTGTTCTTCGGCCAACACATCATCTAAGGATTTCGTGACTCGAGTCGTCGCGATTTTCTTCGCATTGGTATTTTCCTCATAGTATGACGAACCGGTCTCACATTCATAAAACGTTTTTTCTACACCGGTCTCCGCGCCTAGTAATTGAATGCAAAACGCACACTCCTGTAGTTCTTTTGTAACCTTAGCCAAATAACTTTCTTTGGCCAAGGCATCCACCATCAATACTTTAGATGAAGGGAAAATAGCTTTAATTTTTCGTGTCCACTCCCCGTGATACGCTCCAACATCAATCACGGATTCAGGACAATACCCATGTCGTTTCAGTTTATGAAAAAGGTGATCCTCTATTTCTGTCGAGAGGACAAAGTTCAAGATTTTTCTTTTTGACCTTGTAGACGCCCCTTTTATCAATTTTTTCACCAACCAATACATGACGAAGTTTCCTAGGTTAAAAACAAACCTGGCAGCGCCTCCCAAGAAGGTCGAGGACTATTACCTATCCACGCCCACCGATTGTCAGCGCAGTAAGTTCGTAGCCACCGATACCAAACTCAAAGTCCTGGAAACATTCACAATAATAGGGCAACGGGGAAAGACCCACCCACGCCTTAAGCTAAGCGATACTCTCTGAATATAGGACAGGAGAGAAACCTAATCCCCATAATGAGTCCGAGCTCGCTCAATGAACACAGTTTTGGTGTTTTCATCGATTGAGTATACAATTCGGTCTTGATAGCTCAAACGATAGGAATAACTACCCGCCAAATCACCAAGCAATTTTTTCCCCGCAAATGGGTTGACGACTAATACTTCGATTAAAATGTCTTTCAATTTAGCCTTAAGTTTGGGAGGGAGAGTTTCAATATCTTTTTTTGCTTGGCGAGTAATACGAATGGTGTAAGACTTCTTGTCACTCACCGAAGACTTCCCCCAGTGAATAGGTCTGTCCTTTCTTAATCTCCTGCTTGGCTTTTCTGACCCCTTTTAACACTCCAGGCGTCGAAAGCAATTCAAGGGTCTCTAATAAACTGTCGTAGTCTTCCTCAGACAACACAATCACTCCACCCTGTTTTGATGTCACTCGAAACTGCTGGTGACCTTTCACAGCTTTTTTGATGACATTGAAGAGATCGCTTCTGGCTTCTGTTGCGGTCAATGTTTTCATACATCACCTTTCCGTACATATTTCCGTACATGCAAAGAATAGCAGAACCACATTCTACGTGCAAAATTTGCCCCTCGTTTAAAACCACTTAAAACAAGATAGCCTCCCGCCGACTATCTTCAGCATGGGCAACGGAACATCAGGCTCCATCTACACAGGCAATCTCATGTAGCCTCTAGAGCAACAAGGTTATAAGTTGGCTCTTCTAAGTCGCAGCGCATTCGTAATCACGGACACTGAGCTGAAGGTCATGGCCACACTAGCGATAATGGGGCTCAACAGAATGCCAAAGAAAGGATAGAGAATCCCGGCGGCAACGGGCACACCAAGCATGTTATAGAAGAAAGCGAAAAACAGATTTTGGCGAATGTTGCCCATGGTGGCACGGCTCAAGTTGCGGGCACGCACAACGCCCAGAAGATCGCCCTTCACCAGCGTAATCCCCGCGCTTTCAATGGCCACGTCGGTGCCTGTTCCCATGGCAATACCGACATCGGCCTCAGCTAGAGCTGGTGCATCATTGATGCCGTCTCCAGCCATGGCCACGACATGCCCTTTCTTCCGCAATTGTTTGACCACCTGATGTTTGTGTTCTGGCAATACCTCTGCCTGAATGTCTGTTAGCCCAAGTTGTTTCCCCACAGCTTCAGCAGTCTGCCGATTGTCTCCCGTCAACATCACGATGTTGAGTCCGGCACGCTTCAGTAATTGAATGGCCTCAGCCGTTGTGGATTTAATGGGATCAATCACACCAATGACACCAGCCGGTCGCCCATCGACGGCTACGAACACCACGGTTTGCCCTTGTTTTCGTAATGCCTCACTTTGCTTATTAAGCTCGACGAGATCCTTGGAAGGCACACCCACATCGCGTTCGAGAAATAGCCGATTACCCAAGGCCACGGTTTTCCCATCGACGTTGCCTTCGACGCCTTCACCGGTTTGGGAACGAAATTCTTCCACGGCACTGAGGAGGAGACCCTGCGCCTTGGCTCCAGCCACAATGGCCGACGCTAATGGATGCTCACTGGCTCGCTCCACACTTGCCGCGAATTGGAGCACCGCCGTCTCGCTGAAATCTGGGGTCGGCAGAATCGACTGGAGCACTGGCTTGCCTTCGGTTAACGTGCCGGTTTTATCCACGACTAATGTATCGACCTTTTCCAATCGTTCGAGGGTTTCGGCATTTTTAATGAGTATGCCTGCCGTGGCTCCTCGTCCCGTGCCGACCATAATCGACATGGGCGTGGCCAACCCCAACGCACAGGGACAGGCAATGATCAGTACCGCGACCGCATTCACGAGGGCATAGGCCAATCTGGGTTCAGGCCCGATGGTCGCCCACACACCAAAAGCCACCACCGCGACCAATACGACGATTGGGACAAAATAACCAGCCACCACATCAGCCACGCGCTGGATCGGTGCACGGCTGCGTTGAGCCTCGCTGACCATCTGAACGATTCGTGCCAACATGGTTTCTTGCCCAACACGTTTGGCTTCCATCAAGACCATGCCGGTGCCGTTAATCGTTCCACCGGTTACCCAACTGCCCTTTTGTTTTTCAACCGGGATCGGCTCACCGGTCACCATGGATTCATCGATCGAGGAGGCACCTTCCAGCACCTCCCCATCGACCGGAACTTTTTCACCGGGTCGGATGCGCAAACGATCACCGACCGTGACTTTCTCTATAGGAATATCTTCTTCCTTACCATTACGCCACACGATCCGTGCGCTTTTGGGTGCGAGTCCCAACAAGGCTTTCAGCGCACTCGAGGTCTGACTGCGAGCCCGGATTTCTAAGACTTGCCCTAGCGCGACCAACACGATAATCACCGCAGCGGCTTCGAAATATATGGGAACTTCCCCACCCATGGCGCGAAACGATTCTGGAAACAGACCAGGTAGGATTGTCGCGACTGCGCTATAGAGATAGGCCGTGCCCGTTCCCATGGCAATGAGCGTAAACATGTTGAGGCTACGATTAACGACCGAGGCCCATCCTCGCTGAAAGAACGGAAGTCCGACCCACAGCACCACCGGGGTCGCCAGGATGAATTGCAGCCAGTTCGTAAACTTCGCAGACAAGATTTCTTTCAAGGGTTGCCCTGGGATCATATCGGACATGGCCAACACAAACACGGGTAAAGCCAGGACTAACCCAAGCCAAAACCGGCGCGTCATATCCACGAGTTCGGGATTTGCTTCTTCCAGCGTAACGGTTCGAGGCTCTAAGGCCATGCCGCATTTGGGACAATCACCCGGATGGTCTTGGACGACTTCGGGATGCATGGGGCAGACATATTCGGTTTTGGTAGCGGGCAATTGGATGGAGGCCGGTTCCAGCGCCATTCCACACGACGGACAGGCCACTGGAACATCCAACTCGACTTCAGGACACATCGGACAGATATATATAGTGCCCTGCGTAGCCGTGGTCTCTTCCATTGATTGATGGTATTTCCCACTCAGATAGCCATCAGGGTCACGACGAAACTGTTCTTCGCAACGAGGATTGCAAAAATAATAGGTGGTTCCGGCATGATCATATTTTCCTGCTGCCGACAGCGGATCGACCATCATCCCACACACAGGGTCCATCACCTTCACGACCGTGGCCATGGTGAGTTCGCGACGTTTGCGTTGAGGCTTAGGACTGTCCGTTTCAGATTCCATGTTTTCTCCCAGATTTCAGGCCCACCGTACTCCAGCTATTATAGCGAGTTCGACAAATTTTCTCAGACCAAAGATTCGGATTATACGGAATTTATGGTTCTGGCAGCACAATACGATCAGCTGTCAATAATTTTGTACCAGCTTTCAGAGGTGATTGCGCCTCTCCTTATGAGGCAAACGCGTTGCCAAGTCTTTTGTGTAGCTACAGCATCTCATGCTGCCTCTTCCTGGCGTCCTGGGCCCTTGGTGCATAGGAAGAAGGCACGATAAGATCGTGCAGCTACACAAGAAAGATTGCAAAAAGAGGAAGCAGGGACAAGACATTCCATGGATCCAGAATTGAATGGCGGTAGGGGCAACCCCATGTTTTCAGTATGATCCAAAAATTTCTTGGCTAATCAATGGCAGGAGTCCCTCTGAAAAAGGCTTCAGGCTCAATTTTTGGGTAGGCAACTATTTCCTCTCTTGTTCTAGTGCGCAATGCGCGATGAAAGAAGAGAGTCCTACAAAGCAAAAAGTCGCTTTATATGTTGAAGTGCTGGTCCTACACGTTGTATTCTTACGGGTCTTAGATGGAGCTCTGGGGATTCCATCATCCTTAACAATGTGCGCCTATGCTGATTCGCAAAAAACGATCTCAATACTTTTGGGTATTTAGTTCATACTCATTCGTATTCCACCTGGTAGGAATCCTAGCGCTCATCATCCTGATTGGGCCCACGACATCAGAACCCGACTCATCCCCAATCCCTGTTCGATTAGTCGTGGCCTTTCCGGATAAACCAGAAATTTTACCAAAGACCAAAGTCTCCAAAATACCTCGACCTGAAAAATTAGGACCCTCGACACCTGGCACGGCTGCGTTTACTCAACCGGCTTCATCATCATTTCGTGTCATGGCTCCAGTGCATATTTCACCACGAAACGAACCAGAAAGAGCGACACCCTCACCCCACCCCTTGGTACAAGTCGCTACCAATATACTCGTATCACCTATCGTGACTCAGGGACTATCCAGAGGCCAAGGTCTAACAGACCTGGAAGCACGACCCACTCGCGTTCTTGTGGATCACAAGGCCGGAAGTTCTTTAACAGGGTCCACGCCGCCCAAGGTTCTCTATAACCCTGTCCCCCAATATCCTCAAATTGCTCGGGAATTAGGCTTGGAAGGCAAAACACTTTTGCGGGTGGAAATTTTGCAAGACGGCCGCTTGGGTGCGATCAAAGTCCGCGAGAGTTGTGGCCATACCCTGTTAGATGAAGCTGCGACCAAAGCCATCAAAAATTGGAAATTTGCACCTGCCCATGACGGCCTGTTTACCGTTCGAAGTGTCGTTGACCTCCCCATTCGATTCTCGCTTAAATCATTAGGCTAAGCCCTAAATTGGCAATCCCACTCATTGGGGATACAATACCGTATAACCTTTGGGTGAGAAGCCTCGATAATGCACGACCGTTTTGTAGCCACCATGATCAGCTTCAGCCTGCTCCTGTTATCTGGGTGTGCGACGACCTACTACCATAATTGGGCGCCACAGGAAATTCTGGCCAAAGTTGACCAGACCCTGACCTTTGATCAGATCAAAGCCTCTCCGGATTCACATATCGGATCCACATTGGTACTCGGCGGTGAAGTCTTAGAAGCAAAACGAATGACCGATCACACGCGGCTCGTCATTCTACAACTCCCCCTAGAAGAGAACGTTGAACCGATCATTGATCGCATGCAATCGCAGGGAAGGTTTTTGGCAATTGAGCACGATTTCCTTGATCCCGCGATTGTTCCTCAAGGCACTCGCCTCACCATCATTGGGCAGGTCTCAGGAACGCACACCGAGCCACTAGACGAAATGGAGTATACGTACCCCACTATATCGATTGAATATCTGAAAGTTTGGCCGAAAACCCAAGAGAATATTTACCGGCGTTATCCATATCGCTACTCCCTCTATGGATACGCCCCATTTTGGTACGACCCCTATTACTTTGGCCCTTATTGAAGACACAATTTTTTAAAGGAGCCCTCACATGAACTTCACGACCAGATATCTCAGCGTTTTCCTTGGCACTTGTCTCGTTCTCAGTTTCACCCTGGGCAGCAAGCAGGGTTACGCCTTCGAACCCAAGACGATTGAAGCCAAAGACATCACAAACGAAACTCTGGCACCGGTGTATCAATTTACCCTCAATGATATTGATGGCCAACCCGTTGACCTGAAGCGCTTTCAGGGCAAAGTGCTCCTACTCGTGAACACGGCCAGCTTTTGTGGGAACACGCCTCAATACGATGGATTGCAAACTCTGTATGAACAATATCAGGAAAAAGGATTTGAGATTCTGGCGTTTCCAGCCAACAATTTTGGGAAGCAAGAGCCTGGGACTGATGAGGAGATCAAATCATTTTGCTATACGAAGTATGCATTGGATTTCCCACTGTTTAGCAAAATCAGCGTCAAGGGCGAAGACACGCACCCACTGTACCAATACCTCACCACACAAAGTCCGTTTCCTGGAGAAATCGAATGGAATTTTCAAAAGTTTTTAGTGGATCGACATGGGAAGGTCATTGCGAGATTCCAACCAAGATTGAAGCCTCTCTCTCAACAAATTGTCAGCGAGATTGAACAGGCACTGACCAAGAGTTAGGGGAAAGAAAGTAGGACACATTTAAAGCCATAGTCTTTTAACTTTTAAATAAGACGTATGAAGACTGCCATTTTGCCATAAGAGAGAAGTCCTCCAGTGATTTTTTTGCAGCTGCACGATCTCATCGTGCCCTCTTCGGGCTTTCAAAGTGGCGGAGGAAACAAAAGGAAGGGCGGCATTAGATGCCGCAACTACAAATTTCATGTCCAAAAACCTAGGACCAGTCCACGTATAAAAAGGGAGTGTAAGAACAAGAGGTTAAACCACTCTATACGGCGAATTCATCGAAAGAAGAGAAAAGTGTAGGAAGACAACTACCCAACCTCTAAAGGATCTTCTTCCTCAAATACTTCATATTGCACTAACATCTCGTGCTCGATCACCCAATCTTCGAGTCGCATCCTAATACCGGTGTTCCCTAACATGGCCCACCTGCCACCCACAGCCTGACGATAATAAAATTCCACCAGGCATTGAAATACCTGAAAATTGAGAGGCCCCTCATACCCAGAAGGACGGGAAATCAGAAGTGGCTCACTCTCCGTCCCCTCCCGAACAAGCTGCCGGACATCGACACACAAATTGGCATATCCAGCATCCCCGACGAGTAGATCAAAAAACACGCGCGAGACGACATGCTCCTCATCACTACCATAGGCTGCTGAATTAACGACACATCGACGAAACGCTAGCGTGGCAGGAGGCATAAATCGCAATCCTTGGGTACGAGACCATCCCACAAGCATCACACCATCACGATGACAGGAAAGACAATCTACCGATGCCAAAATCAAGTCAAGCCAAATGGCCGACTACGCGAATCTGAGGAACGGTGCGGACACCGAAAATATTGAAAATTAATTCTTGGAAACGGGGACGATCTCAAAAAATTCAAGAGGGAAAACGACATATGTGTAAAGAGGAAGGAAGAATTGAAACAATTGAAAAAATACTCAATTTATATCCACTAACCTCCGATAGGGATATGTTTGAATAATGCCCAAAACGCTCTTTTCACGTTAGAGCTAGATTTGGCAAATGAATCAACAACTATTTTGTAGCGCTGAATGAAGGGCTGACTAAAAACGCCATGAGGATAACGAGAGAACCATCCACATCTGAAAATTATCATGCCCAAACTCGATCCGTGAATCGGACCACCAAAGGCGCAAAGGGCACGATTCGGAGAAAAAAAACCGACGAAATCGTCGCGTTTTTTGGAGAAGGAGTTGAATGCCGGGGAACGATTACCAACCACGGAAACATTCGAGTGGATGGTCGATTTGAAGGCGAAATTAATACCAAAGGCTCGTTGCTCGTTGGCCATCACGCCATGATTGAAGCGAGAGTCAAAGCCGGGTCAGTCGAAAGCGAAGGCACGATTATTGGCGACATCACAGCCAAGAACAACGTCAAACTCAGAAGCACGGCAAGAGTGGATGGAGAACTCAAAACACCGCAACTCTTTATCGAAGATGGCGCGATCCTTAATACCCCATGGACTCTCCGAATGAAAAACACCAAAATCAGCGGCCGCCAGGTTGACGCCAAAGGCCTCAACGTCATCGAATCCCATGGCGTGGATCAGACGCATCTGTTTGCTCCTAAGTAATCGACGCTATTCTTCCGTCACTCTTCTGCGATTCATCCGCGTATAACAATCGACACACAATACATCTCCATTAGCCTTCTTATAAAAACGTTCGCCCAATTCGTTGACACAGCCTGGTGCATGACAACGCGATGGATGAACCAGAGCACGTTCGGCTTGAATAGGACCGAGGATATCGCGCAAGCGCGTAAAAGGACGACGCGTTTGATGAAAGTCTTTTGAGTCTCGCTGACTTTCCTTTGCAAGCCCCTCCACTTTTTCTCGTAACCGCCTATCGATGAGGACAAACCCTAAAGGCCGAAGTTCTGCCTGTCGTGGAACATGTTTGGGATTTGGGTCTTGGTCCATGCCTGATTCCTTTTAGTTAAACATCTTCGTTCGCTCTTGAGAGGATCTCAGGTCTTGCACAGGGCCCACGGGAACAATGCGGGTGGGATTTATGTCATCGTGCGTGATGTAATAGTGGCGCTTGATGTGATCGAAATTTACGGTTTCAGCTACACCATCGTATTGATATAAATCTTTGAGATACCTGAAGAGGTTTGGGTAATCAACGATTCGTCGAATATTGCATTTGAAATGTCCATGGTAGACGGCATCGAATCGAATCAGCGTCACAAACAATCGCCAATCCGACTCCACCGGAGTCGCTCCACAAAAAAACCGCTGATTCGCTAGACGTGACTCCAGCCGATCTAAACCATCGAATAACCGGCACACAGCCTTTTCATAGACAGCCTGTGAAGTCGCAAACCCTGCTCGATACACCCCATCATTCACGTTCTCGTATATATCCTCATTGAGTTGATCGATGTCATCACGAAGAGATTTCGGATACAAATCCAAGTCGCTATCCGTAAAACGATGAAACGCACTATTGAACATGCGCAAAATGTCATCCTCGGAATTGTTCACGATCCGTTTGGTTTTCGTATCCCATAATACAGGGACAGTCACGCGTCCGTGGTAATCAGGTTGTGTGGCTTGATACGCCTCACTCAAAAACGCAAACCCATTGATCGGATCTTTTGTGTGTCCAGGCCCATCACGAAAAGCCCACCCACTTTCATCATCGCGAATGGGATCGACCACGGTCATTCCAATCACACCTTCAAGTCGTTTCAACTTTCGAACAATGATCGTCCGATGCGCCCAGGGACAGGCCAAAGACACATACAAGTGATACCGCCCCTTCGCCGCAGGATATTCGGAGCTTTCATCCTCACTCACCCAATGCCGAAAGGCATCGACTTGACGCTCAAACGCCCCTGCCTCTGTTTGTTCATCTGGAAATTGTGCGGGTGGAGTCATGAATGTCTCATCCCTTTACAATTGGTCTTCGCGATAAAACCACCAGAAAGACCACTGCGCCACCAAACGTGCCAATCGTGAATACCCGCCCGCACCTGGATGTGCGCCATCATCCTCTCCAACCTCTTGTATCCAAATGGCATCCTGACGCAATGGTTCAAACACTGACAAAAACGGCACATCGATTTTTGAGGCTAACTCATTAAAGGACTGGGACAATTCTTGGATACGGCTATTATGGTCAGCGTCATTCACGGGAGGAGGACCAATCATTAATGTGGAGTATTTAGCCCGCGATGGCTCAAGAACCTTTTGGAAATTCTCTCGGCTTTCATCTAAAGAAATTCGTCGAGTACCCTCTTCCATCATCGTATCATTCACCCCGAACGAAAACACGATGTAATGATGCGTGTCAGGCGGAAACCGCCTCGCACATTCCTGCGCCCACCTCACGAGTATATCTCGACTCGTATCACCACGAATACCGAGATTGTAGTTGGTCACATTCCAACCAGCCTGCCGAGCCTTCAAAGTTACCCGCCCCGCCCAACCGAGAGCATCGGGATCACCAGTCCCCTGTACCAAGGAATCCCCGACAAAACATATTCGATGATCACCTGGTTGATTGACGCTCATGAAGAAATATCCCGCTTCAACTTTTTTCCACCAGCCACAGAAAACCCATGTTGTTCATAAAAATGTAACGTCTTCTCGAATACAGGCAACGGTGGCGTCGTCACTTCCAAACGACTCCAGTCACGAGAGGCACCATATTTCACGGCATGCTCCAACAACAAAGCCCCAATTCCCTGAGACCGAAACTCTGGACGTACATACAACTCAGGAAGTACGCCAAACACCCCTTCGGTATAAAGAGCCGCCCCCTCGAACATGGCGACGAACCCGACCATCGCAGACGTCTCAGCATGCGAAGCCAACAAGACCACATACGAACCAGCAGCGATGAGAGTACGGGCCTGAGTCCGAAGCACATTCTCATTAACATTGAAATGCGACTCCCCCGTCGCTTCCATAATCTCGCACAACAATTCCGTCACCATCTCAGAGACAAGATCGGCCTGTTCTGAAGTTGCCCTCTTAATTGAAACATTCATCATAGAAAAAAGGAGTCAAAAATAATTGGTTACTGCCCCAACAAAAAAAGTGCTCTAAGATTTCCCTAGATCCCTTTTACATGAACTGGGACTGTACCAATGCTGCACCTGATTTAAAACCTCTTGGTACATTGGCATAGCTTATGGGATACTTGCGGGATAAGGAGGAGCCTTCAATGGAATACAACGAAAAAACGATACAAGCGAAACAGAAGATGGCGATGCATCGGCGGGAGTTTTCATGTCGAGAGGTGGATACCCCCTCTGATGATCCTCGGCTTCCACCAGGACAACATATGGTGAACAACTGGCCAGTGTTGGATTTAGGGTGCAAACCTGAAGTGAAGCTTGAAGACTGGAAGCTCACAGTTGACGGGCTGGTGGCTCACCCTATCACTTGGAATTGGGATGAGTATCAGGCCCAACCCCAACAGCCGTTTACCTCAGACTTTCATTGCGTCACTTCTTGGAGCCAGTTCGACATGGAATGGCTAGGCGTAAGTTTTCGGCATCTGTTGAGTGTGGTGCAACCAAAACCCGAAGCCAAGTTTGTGTTGTTTGAATCCTATGACGAATACACCACCAACCTCCCCCTTTCGGTTTGCGATGACGATGATGTGTTTCTCGTCCACAACTGGAATCATCGACCACTCTCTCGGGATCATGGCGGACCTGTTCGGATGATTATTCCGAAACGCTATGCCTGGAAAGGTGCGAAGTGGATCAAAAAAATTACCTTCGCGGAAAAAGATCAAAAGGGGTTTTGGGAAGTGCGTGGCTACTCCAATACCGCTCTTCCATGGAATGACGACCGTCACGGTTGAAAGATTGTCAATTGCATGACCCACCACGACCGGACGACCGTCACGAGGATACAACTCTGGACACTGGACATTCCCACTACCGACCCGTTTGTGGTTGCCACGGGTAAGTTGAGCGCTGCACAAAATATTATTGCCAAAGTCACTCTACAGGATGGATCGGTAGGCTTTGGCGAAATCGCCCCCTTTACTGATTTAACCGGAGAGACAGTCGAAGACAGCTTCGCCACGGCTCAGACCCTTGCGACCTCACTCCTTGGAACTTCAGTCAGCCACTATCGACAGTCCGCTCAACAGCTTCAGGATCAGGCTCCACGTTTCCCCGCGACACGATGCGGGATTGAAACGGCGTTGCTCGATGCATTCTGTCGATCCGCCAATATGCCTCTTTGGGCGTTATGGGGTGGCGCTGATGTACGAGAGCGAGAAACCGACATCACAATTCCAATCTGCGACCGAGAACGGACCCTAGCTCTTGCACGAGAATGGTATGAGCAAGGCTTTCGGCTTTTTAAAATGAAGGTGGGCCATGACGTGGATGAAGACATTCGTCGCATCGAGATCATTCACAAACAGTTTCCCGATGTCACATTTTTGGTCGATCCTAATCAGGGATTTACTCGAGACACCGCAGCGACGTTTATCGAAGGCGTGGGAAAGGTCGGAGGAATCATCGAACTCTTGGAGCAACCCCTCCCGAAAGACGACCTGGAAGGATCTGCATGGCTACGCCAGACCTATCACATTCCAATCGCCGCGGATGAGAGCGTGCGCTCCGTCACCGATGCCCAACGGGTCATTGAACACCAGGCCGCGGATTTCATTAATTTAAAGATCACGAAGAGCGGGGTCATGGAAACCCTGAACATTGCGACCTTGGCCAAAAGCTCAAGCATCAAGTTGATGATTGGCGGGATGGTGGAAACACGAGTGGCGATGGGATGTTCCTTCGCTCTTGTACTTGGGGTGGGTGGGATCGAATACTTAGACTTGGACACCCCGTTGCTCCTAAATCAGGATCCCGTCGAAGGGGGATTTGCCTACTGTGGCTCACGCTTACAACCGTGGATGGGTGCTGGATTAGACGTTCATCTTCCCCCCCATGCAAATTCGGTGGTGATCGAGTAAAATGCATTTTAAAAAGGGGGCCTGAGAAAGCAAGATACGGAAGGTTATGGGATTCAGCGATAGACGATTTTGTGATGCCCCTCACTGCAAGGATGTGAGGGGTTTCTCTTGACGAATCAGGTGTCAGTCTCTATGCTCCAGCGAGCGACATCTGCTGAATAGCCCTTCGTGAAATCAATTTCCATCGTGCGCAAGGCTTCTCATTTTTCTTAATCTGTAAACGAACATTCATCGGCCATTGCTGAATTCACGACCATACATGCGCTTCCTTCTTTTCATCATCGCCCTCCTTCCCATTGGACTCGGATTTCCAATGGCCACCACAACGATGGCTCAGACCACTGAGCATCATGCCATCCTTGATGATCCAGAAGCCGTCATTCGAGTATTGGTCGAAGCCAATGCCAACAAAGATCTTCCCACGATGAACAAGTATATGGGTGGTGATCCCCAATCTATTGGGTACACAATTGGCGGACGAAAGTTCGTAGGGTGGGAAGAGTTCGCAAAGATGATGGAAACCGAATTTCGTGACACCGAAGAAATCAAAATTCCCATTACCTTCTTACAGGTCTGGCAACGACAAGATATCGCTTGGTTTGCGCTAGAATTGGATTACACTCGAATCACCCGGAATCAAGAAGGCCTCACCACCCGAGTCATTCCCTTAAGAGAAACCGGGGTATTGGAACGACAACATGGCACCTGGCAACTGGTCAATTGGCATGAAAGCATGCAAAAGCCCCTGCAAACCACAGCCCAAACATCTGCAATTCCTTACACGGAACCAACTTCGAAGGAAGAACAAAAAAAACTGACATTAGCTGGAGTCTGGGAAATCCAAGAAGAAGACAAAACCTATCAGGCCACACTCGATGAACAAGGAAACGGCACATACACTCACGAAATGGGCGAATTCTCGACCACAGAAATAGATGGCCGATTGTGGTCTGGCACATGGGCACAAAAAGGCAACAATAGAGAAGGCAAGTTTGAAGTCCTGCTTTCTGAAGACTTTATGTCCGCCGAAGGCGTGTGGTGGTATACCCGAGTGGAAGAGCATAAAAATATTCCACCACGGATGCATGGTGGATCGTACTTTTTTACACGAATCGACCCCACGAAAGCTCCATCGGTAAAACTAGACCCCATAAAGACACAACCCAATGAACTCAACCACACACAATAAGTTACCTGACATTCTGTCGAGAAGGAGAATTTGAATGCGTCACTTAATATTGGGGCTCGCCTGCCTCTTCCTTACATCCAATATTGCTCTCGCTCATGAAAAGAGCCATGAACATCAGCAAGTTCCAACACTCAACAAAGCCAAAACCGTCGTGTCGTTGGAAGAGGACAAAGTTACGATCACCTTCGGACCCATTGACCTCCCTGCAGGTCATGAAGGCGATCTGGCGGCTAGCATGCCAAAGCATTTTTTCAATATGCCAGAGCTTCGCTACATGACAGGTTATAAAGCGGAAGTCTTTACTAAAGAAGGTGGCGCACTCCCCAAAGAATACCTTCACCACTTGCTACTCTTGGATATGGACGAGCCAAGCATCTCTTGCCCGGGCGAACCATTATTTATGGCAGGAGCTGGCATGGAAATGACTGACACTCGTTTCCCCACCGGCAACGGCGTCAAGCTTGACCCATCGCATAAACTCATGAGTTTGGTGGCCTTTTACCATAAGGTTCCCCCCACCAAAAATGTGTACGCACGATTTACGATGTATACGGCGCCCAAAGGTGCCAATATGTTACCCTTGGAGGTCTATCAAGTCGGCGTCAATGTCGTCTGTTTTAGTAAATTTGATCAACGACCGGTGAACCAAAGTGATGAAGGGATCAGCATTCAACCCGGCGTTCAGGTCAATACCGCGCCTCTACGATTCCTGGTTGATGGCTGCGTGAAGTTTGCCTACCCACATGGACACAATGGCGTACTTATGGTGGGGTTGGAAAATCGAACCCAAAATAAAACCTTACTGCGTACCGTGCCCAAAGTGGAACAAGATGGCACCCTCATCGAATTTCCCATGCATCAGATCTACAACGACGGCCAGGGATTCTCGGTGAATACCAAAGAAGATTATGAAATGGTCTTGGTCCATCATCGACCACTTCAACAAAAATCCGAGGCCTGGGGCATGGGCAATTACCTGCTCTACATGACCCGCGGGGAATGCCAATCCATGGCTCAGAACATCACGCCGTAAGACTATCCGTTCGTGATACGTGAAGCGTGATCCGTGAAGCGAAAAAGAAAAGGAATATTTCTTTTTCCCCGCGCTTCACGCTTCACGCATTACACATCACTTCTCCAGCAAACCCCGCTTGCGACTTACTCACCAATCCCTTGCAACTCCCTGAGTCCCTGGTTAGGATACGATCATGACACATACACAGAATCACACTCACTCACCATCGGTACTCCCACACATGCTCGCGACCAACATCATCAAGATACTTCCACTTTTTTTTGCACTGTTGGTATTCCCAGCCTCGGCCTTCAGCCAAAGCCTGGAAACCTTTGAACAACGAGTCACTGAACACACGTTAAAAAATGGGTGGAAATTCATTTTGGTCGAACGGCCAGTCGCACCAGTCTTTGCCTTCATGACACGAGTGGATGTGGGATCAGCACAAGAAGGTGCTGGAGTGACTGGGCTCGCGCATATGTTCGAACACATGGCCTTCAAAGGAACGCCAAGACTCGGCACATTAGACTACGCCAAAGAAAAGCCCGCATTGGCACAGCTAGAACAAGCCTATCTTGCCTATCAGCAAGCCAAATTCAATCCCCAGGCCGATCCGCAACAGGTTGAACAGTTAAGGAAGGCCTTCAAGGAGAAACAAAAAGCCGCGGCACAATACGTCAAGAAAAATGAGTTTGGGGATATTATCGAGCGAGAAGGTGGGGTGTCGCTCAATGCGTTCACCAGCGCAGACGTCACCGGCTACTTTTATGCACTGCCATCCAATAAGGTCGAACTGTTCGCCTATCTTGAATCTGAACGATTTATGGAACCCGTGTTTCGTGAATTTTACGAAGAACGTGATGTGGTGATGGAAGAACGACGCATGCGAACCGAAAGCCGTCCTGTGGGACGCCTACTTGAACAGTTCACGGCGACGTCTTTTACCGCGCATCCCTACCACCATCCCGTCATTGGCTATGCCAGCGATATTCAGTCGTATACCATGACCGATGCACAAGAGTTCTACCACACCTACTACGTCCCCACGAACATGGTGACATCCATCGTCGGAGACATTAATCCCAAGACACTGATTCCATTGCTAGAAAAATACTTTGGCCGGATCCCTTCATCCCCAAAGTCACCTGCACTTCGAACAATCGAACCGGTATCAACCGCTGAAAAAACCATCACGCTCAAAGATCCGTCTCAGCCGTTTTATCTTGAGGGTTACCATAAGCCTTCGATGTCCCATAAGGATCAACCGGTCTTCGATGCCATCGATGACATTCTGACGAATGGTCGCACATCGCGGTTTTATCGTTCATTGATCAGGGATAAAAAAATTGCCGTGGCCGCCGGCGCGTATGGCGCATACCCAGGTGAAAAATATCCGCATCTCTGGGTCGCGTATGCCGTTCCAGGGCGAGGCGTGGGGAATGCCGCAGTCCAACAGGCCATTCGAGATGAACTTGAACGATTAAAAACCGACGATGTGACCGATGAAGAATTGGCAAAATTCAGAACACGTGCAAAGGCACGTTTAATCTATTCGTTGAACAGTAATCTAGGTCTCGCGATGAGTCTCACCGACTACCACACATTATTCGGGGATTGGCGTGAATTGTTCAGGTACATCGAACGGTTTGACAAGGTCACAAAGGCAGATATTCGCCGAATCGCCAAGCAAACATTTCAACCTTCGAATCGAGTGGTCGCACAAATCGAAACGGCCTCACCGACACCGGCTGCAACACCACAACATTGAGAAAGATATAAGGCCAACTCACGATGAAAATATTTCAACTCCACTTACTTGTTATTGCCCTGGCAACAGTCGGTCTCTTGGCCACGCCTGCCTTGAGCCAAGTTGAACGGGTCGAACAACTTCCCTATCCACCGCTTCCAGAAATTAAGGTCCCTGAACCCACACGAGTGGTCTTAGATAATGGGATGATAGTTTTGTTGTTGGAAGACCATGAGTTGCCCATTGTCTCGGTATCAGCGCGAATCCGAACCGGAGCGCGACTCGAACCCATAGAAAAAATCGGATTGGCCGGGTTGACTGGAACCGTGATGCGTAGCGGTGGAACTACCACACGAGCCGGCGATGCCCTCGACGATTATCTTGAAGGGAAGGCTGCGTCTATCGAAACTGGCATTAGCACAACCGCCGGCTCAGCCTCGATGAATTGCCTGATTGACGACTTTGAAGAAGTCGTACAGGTCTTTGTCGATGTCCTCAGAAACCCAAGCTTTGCACCCGAAAAATTAGCCATTGCCAAGAATCAAATCATGGCTGGAATTGCCAGGCAAAATGACAATCCAGACGGCATCGTCAAACGCGAATTTACCAAACTCGTGTATGGCAAGGACTCGCCTTATGCTGCTCAGGAAACCTATGCCACGATCGGCAGTATTACTCGCGAAGATCTCATCGCCTGGCATCAAAAATACTACCACCCCAACCGCGTGATCCTAGGCCTCGTCGGTGATTTCAAAACCGCTGACGCCTTGGCGTTAGTGAAACGGGTGTTTGGACAATGGCCAAAAGGGCCAGAATTTACTGATCCTGAAGTTCCTTTTCAAACGTCAACCGAGGCCGGCGTCTACTACGTTGAGAAGAATGACATGACCCAAGCAAAAATTATCATTGGGCACATGGGACTCATTCGCATGCATCCTGATTACCATCCGATGGTCATCACGAATCAAATTTTATCTGGATCATTTGGGGCACGCCTGTTCTCAAGGATTCGTTCAAAGAAAGGCTTAGCCTACGATGTGCATGGGGGTGTGGGCTTTGGGTGGGACTATCCGGAGTCTGCAAATTTCTCCATGTCCACCAAAACGGAAACCACCCAAGCCGGCATCGACGCCCTCATCGAGGAAGCCGATAAGATCATGAAGACTGATCCGCCCACGGATGAGGAAGTACAAAATGCAAAGGCCAGCCTTCTCAACTCCTTTGTATTTTCGGTGGATTCCCCAGGGAAGGTCCTCGGAAATTTCCTCACATACGAATACTATAGCTACCCGTCAGATTGGATGACTCGATTTCGTCATGGCATTGAACGAGTCACGACAGATCAAGTCCGACGCGCCACACAACAGCATATTAAACCCGACCAATTTGTCATTTTAGTGGTCGGTCCGCGCAAAGGCACAGCCTCTGCACTGGCACGATATAAAAAAGTTCATGAACTCGACATTTCTATACCAGAGTCGTAAGCTGTTTCAGCCACTGAGGCCAGTTTTTATCCTGACCGACATGAAACAATTCTTTAGCGTTCTCATTTCCACGATTTTTTTATTGACGACGGGTTGCGCCAGTAATCCATACACTGATCGTTCTCAATTCCTGTTGATCTCTGAAGACAATGAAGCCCAAATGGGCGAGCAGTCTTACGCCCAAGTCCTTGGTGATCCAAAAGTTCAAATATCCAAAAATCCCGATGAAGTAGCCCCGGTCCAACGTGTGGCAGAACGAATCATTGCTGCGGCGAAGAAATCAAAATATGCTCAGCGCGCACAAAGCTTCAACTGGGAAGTGAACGTCATCAAAGATGACCGGACCAAGAATGCATGGGCACTCCCCGGTGGAAAAATCGCGTTTTACACGGGCATTTTCCCAGAGGCCAAAAATGAAAATGGCCTCGCCGCCATCATGGGGCACGAAGTAGTCCATGCCCTGGCCAGACATGGTGCCGAGCGCATGAGTACCAATTCAGCTGCCCAGTTAGGCCTATCTGTCGTGACCATCGCCTTGGGTATGGGTCCCGTTGGCAGTCAATTGGCCGGTCAAGCAGTCGGCATTGGCCTTCTCCTGCCCTTTAGCCGCAGCCATGAATCCGAAGCCGATTACATTGGACTACTCCTCGCTGCCGAAGCTGGATATGACCCACGAGAATCCGTACAACTCTGGCAACGTATGGCACAATCCTCACAGGGTGCTCCGCCAGAATTCCTTTCAACCCATCCAGCAAATGAAACACGCATCAAAGATCTCCAAGAATGGATGCCTGAAGCCATGGCGATCTACGAACGTGCGAAAAAAGCCTCCGTCTCTGAGCTGCCAAAAATCACTCCGCCACCACCTCAGAAAAAGCCTGCTCCCAAACAGGAATAACCCTCCCATAAAAACCTCCGTCCCAAATACGACGTGGTCGCTGGTTGCTTGTCGCTAGGAAAGCAATAGAACTAGAAGAAAAGCGTTTCCCCATATTTTCTGATCACCAGCGACCAGCGACCAGCGACAGAATTTGAGTTTGCACGCGGTGCTCGCTATGCTCTGATCCCGATGATCAAAGAATGCGCCTCTCTAAAGTTACTGTTTACCTACTTCTTTCTCTTACTCCTCACTGCATGTGGCGGCAGTGGAGAAACGGTAGTAGAAATTGCACTCCATCCCACGAAGCCGAACATTCTCTATATCGCCACCAATGATTACATTTTCAAATCTCGCGACGAAGGCCAAACCTGGGAGGCTGTGTCCAAAGGCATGACCCACTCACGAGTGATTGCTTTGGCTGTCGACCCCTTGCTTTCCGCTAATGTCTATGCTGGGACTAAAGGGGATGCCGTATTCAAAAGTTTCAGTGGCGGACAACAATGGCAATCAATGGGCACAGGCCTAGGAGGCGTCACCATCACCTCCGTCGTGCATGAACTGAAATTTGTTACAGGATCAAGCCAGCATCTGTTTGCTGCGACCTCGATGGGCGTCTTCGAAACTGAAAACGGGGGCACCAATTGGATTAAACGCATGGAGGGCATGACTGAAGTGTTGATGGTCGTGTCGGTCGATGTGGACCCTAAACAACCTCAGACGTTGTTTGCAGGAACTAGCGGCGGCATGTACCGATCAACCGATGGCGCCAAGATGTGGACCAAGGTCAACCACGGACTTGTGCCACCTGATGTACTGAAATCTTCCAGGGCCCTCAGTGTCGTCAAAGTCAAAATCGACCCGCATCACCCCAAAACGGTGTACACCGCGACACTCAAAGGTTTATTCAGAACCTCCGATGGCGGAGAATCATGGCAACGAATTGGCGAATCCCTCCCCGACCAATTTTTCAGTGATTTAATTTTAGATTCTGAGCAGCCTGATGTATTGTATGTGGCCAGTCGCAAAGGCATTCACAAAAGCCTCGATGGCGGGAACACCTGGCAGACGGTGAATGAAGGACTCACGAATCTGAATATTCGTGCCCTCGCCATCAGCACCCAAGACCCACAAACCCTGTATGCCGGCACCAACCTCAAAGGCCTCTTCCGCTCAAGTAATGGTGGCCAATCTTGGCAATCAGTACCTCTCACCTTAATCACCCCACAAGCCTAACAGACCCTCTAAAACTCAACATATGTCCTAGCCCTCTTCCAGCCTTACTCATTCCCTTCTCTGCCACGCTTAGAAAATTAGTATTTCGCGTCTCACGGGAAATCTTTGATGCCCTAACGAGCGAGCAGTTCCACGGGACAAGAAAGTCTCCAATTTTTGTTAAATTTTTTATACAAGATAATGACCCACGAATAACCGCTCTTTGCATCTCACTTCTCACTTTCATGTGGTTCAGGGCCGAATCATTTTACTTCAAAGAGGATGTATTCATGAAACACATTGCGACGATCGTGACGATGATGACTCTGTGTACGTTCACACCATTTTCTCCTTCAGCCCAGGCTGGACCAGAACCGTTCATTGGAGAAATGATGATGTTTGCTGGAAATTTTTGCCCACGTGGATGGACTGATGCCAGTGGTCAGCTTTTGGCAGTGAACCAATACCAAGCCCTGTATTCACTCTTGGGTACCACCTATGGCGGTGACGGACGAACTAACTTTGGCCTGATATGAGAGGCCGTGCGCCAATCCACACTGGGCAGGGACCTGGGTTAACCAATCGAACATTGGGCTCGAAAAGCGGCACAGAAACGGAGGCACTTAGCGTGAGTCAAATGCCCGCTCACACTCATAGCCTGAATGCCTCCAACATTTCGTCCACCAGTAAAACCCCAGGAGGAAATATCCAGGCGAAAACTCAACGCAATTCATATACCTCTGCCGGCTCAGGTAGGCTCATAAAAATGGACCCTCAGTCCTTGGGCTCTGTGGGTCACGGGCAGCCTCACAATAACATGCAGCCTTACCTGACGGTACGATTCTGTATTGCGCTGGAAGGAATGTATCCTTCTCGAAATTAAGCACGTGTTTATAGAGTGAACCCAGATCTCACACCTCTTCACTATATTGCAAAAGATTTCGGAGATCGTTAAATTGACCTAGACGGTATCATCCAAACATATTTACTCACCAATCACATCTATCTACATTGTAATGTTTGAAGGAGAACACCTATGGCCAAAGCACGCGCTCGACATATCTTGGTTGCAACTGAAGAATCCTGCAATGCGATAAAAACCCAAATTGAAGGGGGCACTGACTTTGCGGCATTGGCCAAGGAACACTCGACCTGTCCATCTGGAAAACAAGGTGGGGATTTGGGCGAATTTGGTCCAGGCCAAATGGTGCCAGAATTTGATACCGTGGTCTTTAACGAGGAAATCGGCAAAGTTCACGGTCCTGTGAAAACTCAGTTTGGCTACCATTTACTGGAAATTACCAGCCGCACGTAAGTGGCTCGTTTCTAATCAACGACTATTCCCAGGTGATGAAAGGCTTGAGCTAACCGGCTCAGGCCTTTCTTTTTTCTCGCTAATCTTTTTTCTGGATCAAACCAGCAACCCAATAAGGCACCTCTAAAAACCAAGAATTTTCTGTAAGGGCAAGGAAGCCACGCGTAAAAAACCGGAGTGTATGGGCGAATACATGAGGGCGCACGGTGCGAAGACCACCAAGCTTGTGCGCGCCGAAGGCTGTGAGCACGGGGCTGACGCCGCCATCACGGAAAAGGACGGTTTTTAGAGATGCCCAATAGTGAACGGCAAGTGAACTACAGGACAAGCCTGCAACTCTGATCGTGGGCAGATTTCAACTGGTCGAAATTTGCCCATCGATAAATCTGAACGATCTGTTGAGTGGTGCAGGCTAGGTGGATTTTGTTTTGTTCACCAAAGGATAACACCGTTTGGTCTTCATTGGCTGATCTAACAACCGTGGATAGTTGTGGCTTTTAATTGTCTGTGAACGAAGAAGACTGGTCACAATGGCTGGCATGATTCCTGGATGCATTCTAACCTCCCGCTATGACGTCGTTGGGACAATTTTCTGGATTGAGATGGAGAACGTTTCTGATGTGCAATGAAGAGCAGCAATCTGTGTATGATAAGATCCAGTTCCTTTGACGCAGGACAATTCGGGGCAAGATCCACCACAGGTTGAAAAATCCGCATGGATTGTTCAACGGATTCATCGACAGGGACTTCTCCCAACATCACTAAATCGCCCCCAATAAATTTCCCCACCATTTGCTGAAGATACGCGATGGTTAACTTGCTATTTGGGGTCACTCGATTGAGGACAAACAAGGGATTGAATTCTTGCAAGGTCTGGGTCGCGGCTTCCAGGGTACCCTGACCATCATCCCCGATGGCTGCGAGGACATCATTAATGCTCGAAAATTCTTCCTCCAAAAGTGACGATTTAACATTACCTTGACCCCGCGACAGGACCTGGGTAATAACTTTCCGAAGGGCCGCCAACTTTAAGAATCGGTAAAGTTCGATCACGGAGGTTGGATCAGGATTGGCGACTACCACCTGAGCGTCTCCCTGTAAAAAGAAATCGAGTGATTGATAACTGGTGCCAGGTGGGCAGTCCAAGATGACAATATCCGCATCAAGGTATTTGAGATGACGTATTAAGCGTTGTTTCTTGGCGTATGGTAAATTTGCGGTTGCAAGAGTTTGACCTGTCCCTGGAATAAGCCGAAGGCCAGATCCCCACTCCACCTCTTGCGCCACATCATTCAAGGATTCGACTTTTCGTGAGATAAAATCTGAGAGGGTTTTGGGTGGCTGAAGTTGACCAAATAAAATATGTAAGTTGGCCCCCCCAATATCGAGATCCACCAACACCACACGTTTACCGTGTCGAGCGAGCAACAGTCCAAGGTTGCTGGCCACCACACTCCTGCCAACTCCTCCTTTTCCCGATGCGATGGATACAATCGTTGGCATGCTTCTATCCTTTGTATGTGAGAGGGGCGAGGAGGGACTTGCAACTTTTGAGCTCCCCCAATCCTTGGCGATAACCTATGTCCTATTCTTCTTCGGTATTTTCGTTCCGTTAATGTAGGCAAGGCTTGCTATTGAGACAGGAACCATTTTCTCGTATCATTTGTGCCTCACCCTCCCAAAAGATGACTGAGACCTTCCCAGATGAATACTGACGATGCCTTGAAAAACCTACGAGCTCGCTTGGCCCATGCCAAATCAGTGACCGTCGTGACTGGTGCCGGAATCTCAGCAGATAGCGGCGTCCCCACTTTTCGAGGTCCCGAGGGTTTATGGAAGGATTTTCGACCTGAAGAGTTAGCGTCCCCTGAGGCATTTACGCGTGACCCGACCTTGGTCTGGGAATGGTATAATTGGCGGCGCGAATTACTCGCCACAAAACAGCCAAACCCTGGCCATGAGGCTTTGGTGGCCTTAGAAAAATCCATAGAGCAGTTTTGGCTGATTACGCAAAACGTGGATGGACTCCATGCCACAGCCGGTTCTCGAAACATTTCAGAAATTCATGGCAATATTTGGAAAGTCAGGTGCACAGAGTGTGGTGTCATCGAAGAAAACCGAAAAGTCCCTCTAGAGATTTTACCAAAATGTTCTACCTGCCAGGGGCTCTTACGGCCACACATCGTGTGGTTTGGTGAATCCCTCGATGCGCAAGACCTTCGAAACTGTTATGCCGCATTAGAGACGTGCGAGATCCTTCTCATCATTGGGACCTCTGGGTTGGTGTATCCTGCTGCGTCATTTGGGCAAGTAGCCAAAGACCGAGGGGCCTTTGTCGTCGAGCTGAACCTTGATCCCACTCCAAACTCAGAGCTGGTGGATATCACCATTCATGGGCGTGCCAAAGATATTTTGCCACGACTCCTGCCATAAGCCATTGTAATTCCACATCTTCTTGACTAGGTCACGCCGAGTTTGATACCGTGCTTTGTTTATCACCAATGCCTGAACCATGGAGCAAATTATGCAAGTGACAATTAATGGTAAATCCGAAGACCTCCAAGCTGGAAACGTCATGGAAGTGCTCAAACATAAAGAAGTCGACCCCCATATGGTTGCAGTAGAATTGAACACTCAGATTGTTGAACGAGATCAACTGGAAGCCACCCAGGTGAAGGATGGAGATAAATTGGAATTCCTTTTCTTCATGGGTGGCGGCCGGTGACCCCTTCCTTCCTGGAAAAAATTACTGATGGTATTGGTCACACTCCCCTTGTCCGACTGAATCGCCTCTCCCCAGAGGGTGGGTCCACCATTTTTGGCAAGGTGGAGTTTCATAACCCTGGCGGAAGCGTGAAAGACCGCATTTGCCTGAACATGATTGATGAGGCAGAAAAAAGCGGCCAACTGAAGCCTGGAGGGACGATTGTTGAACCCACGAGCGGCAATACGGGTATTGGACTTGCCTTAGTGTCAGCGGTCCGTGGATATAAACTCATTTTGGTGATGCCCGAGAGCATGAGCCAGGAACGAGCGAGCCTGCTGTCTTCGTATGGTGCCCAACTGATCTTGACTCCAGCCATAGAAGGCATGAAGGGATCTATTAAGGAAGCGGAAGGTATTATCGCGAAAAATCCTGATTATTTTATGCCGAATCAATTTTCTAATCCTGCGAATCCGGCCATGCATAAAAAAACCACGGCACTTGAACTCTGGGATGCCATGGATGGAAAGATTGATGCCTTTGTTGCTGCGGTTGGAACTGGCGGGACCATTACGGGTTGCGGAGAAGTGTTTAAAGAACGCAACCCTTCGATCAAAATCATTGCCGTTGAGCCAGCAGGATCACCCGTGCTTTCTGGAGGGGAACCAGGGCAGCACAAAATTCAAGGGATTGGCGCAGGGTTTATTCCAAAGGTATTAAACCGTTCCATCTTAGATGATATCATTCGAGTCACGGACGACCAAGCCTATCAAACCACAAAATTGTTGGCCAAAAAAGAAGGGCTCATGGTGGGAATCTCTTCAGGAGCCAATGTCTTTGCCGCTCAACATGTCGCGAAAGAATTGGGCCCTGGCAAAAACGTCGTCACCGTGTTATGTGATACAGGTGAACGATATTTGAGTATCGAAAAATACTTCAAAATCTAGTTTCATTTTCAAATATTTCCCTTTGCCTGGAAGAACATTATGAGTTTCACTGAAGATCAAATCACCCGATATAGCCGACACATCTTACTCCCAGAAGTGGGGGGTAAAGGGCAAAAGAAAATATCCCAGGCCAAAGTATTCGTGGTAGGAGCCGGCGGCCTTGGATCTCCCGTCGCGCTGTATTTGGCTGCCGCAGGGATTGGCACCATCGGCCTCATCGATAGTGATGTGGTGGACATGTCGAATCTGCAACGGCAAGTCTTACACCACACTCCAGATGTTGGACGATCAAAGGTTCTTTCGGCAAAAGCAAAAATTCAGGCGATCAATCCTGATGTCAAAGTTGAAACCCATGAGGCTCGCTTTACGGCAGAGAATGCCCTTGAGCTAATCACGCCCTACGACATCGTCATTGATGGGGTCGATAATTTTCCTGCGAAATTCCTCATCAATGATGCGTGCTATTTCGCAGACAAGCCATTAGTGCATGGCGGCATTTTACGATTTGAGGGACGCGTATTTTCGATCATTCCCAAAAAGTCCGCCTGCTATCGATGCATCTTTAAAGAACCACCACCACCTGGACTGGTACCCAGCTGTCAGGAAGCCGGCATTATTGGCGTGGTCGCCGGTATTATTGGTACGATTCAAGCGACCGAAGCACTGAAAATTATATTAGGCATTGGGCAACCGCTGACGGATCGCATTTTGGACTTTGATGCCCAGAAGACCGCCTTCCGTGAAATCAAAACCAAACGGAACCCAAAGTGTAAACTGTGCGGTGACAACCCAGAAATCACGAAGTTGTTTGAACATGAACAAGAAGTTTGCCAACTCCGAACGCCTGGCACAGTAGGCGTCACATAACTTTTCTTCGAATAGGTGCTGCCATGGCAAAAATGAAAGCCTTAGTCTGTCGAGAATGTGGGAAGGAATATCCCACCGAAGCCATTCACGTCTGTGAATTGTGCTTTGGCCCCTTAGAGGTCAAATATAATTATGATGAGATCAAGGCCAAAGTCTCACGTGAATCAATTGAAGCTGGTCCCAGAAGTCTTTGGCGATACCAAGACTTCCTTCCTATAGAAGGCAAACCCACTATTGGTTTACATGCAGGTTACACGCCTCTCGTTCGCGCACATAATTTAGGCGCATTTCTGGGCATTGATGAACTGTATATTAAAAATGATTGCGTCAATCACCCAACCCTTTCCTTTAAAGATCGAGTCGTCGCAGTAGCCCTCACCCGAGCACGAGAACTCGGCTTTGAAACCGCAGCTTGCGCTTCCACTGGAAACCTGGCGAACTCTGTGGCTGCCCATGCAGCCCAAGCTGGCATGCAATGCTATGTGTTCATTCCTGGTGACTTAGAAGCAGCGAAGGTCTTAGGTAATCTCATTTATCGCCCAAAAGTGATTGAGATTGAAGGCACCTACGACGATGTCAATCGTCTATGCAGCGAGATTGCTGGCGAACGACAATGGGCCTTTGTCAACGTGAACATCCGACCTTACTATGCCGAGGGATCAAAGACTCTGGCCTATGAAACGGCTGAACAATTGGGATGGCGTGCGCCTGACCAAGTCGTGGTTCCAATGGCTTCAGGATCGTTGCTGACAAAAATTTGGAAAGGCCTGAACGAGTTTCACAGGGTGGGATTGATTGATTCAGTGAACACCAAAGTCAATGGCGCCCAAGCCGAGGGATGTTCTCCCATTGCGACGGCGTATAAAGATGGTCGTGATTTCTTTAAACCCGTGAAGCCAAACACGATTGCGAAATCACTCGCTATTGGCAACCCCGCGGATGGATACTATGCTTTGAAAACCGTGGCGGAAAGCGGTGGAGCCATGGACACCGTGACGGATGATGAAGTGGTCGAAGGCATAAAATTACTGGCGCAAACGGAAGGGATTTTTGCCGAAACCGCCGGAGGGGTCACCATTGGCGTCCTTCAAAAGTTAGCCAAGCAAGGCTTGATCAAGCGAGATGAGGTGACCGTCGCATATATCACAGGCAATGGGCTCAAAACCCAAGAAGCCGTTGTGGATTCAGTGGGGCGTCCATTCAGGATCCCACCGAGTCTGGCTAAATTTGAACAAATATTTGGAAAACAGGGGGAAGCATGATTACGGTTCGTATTCCCACGCCCCTTCGCCCCATGACTGGCGGTAAGGGAGAAGTTGAAGCAACTGGGGGCAGTGTCCTTGAACTCATCGACCACTTGAATGGCGCACATCCTGGGCTCAAAGATCGCATCTGCGATGAGCAAGGTGAGGTGCGACGCTTCATTAATATCTATGTCAATGAGGAAGACATTCGCTTTCTCACTGGAAAAGAAACGCCACTAAAAGATGGGGATGAAGTCTCAATCGTTCCTGCGATCGCGGGAGGATCTCATGGCTAAATTACGGTATCACATTCGCTTTCCAGAAGAAAAAATTCCTGCACCGATCATTTATGAAATTGGTCATGAATATAAAGTCGTGACCAGTATTCGTCGGGCCGATGTTCGAGATACCACGGGATGGATGGATGTTGAATTTTTAGGGGACACCGAAGAAATTGAACGCGCTGTTGACGGCATGCGAGAAAAAGGGGTCCTCGTTGATCCCATTGAACTGAACGTGGTCGAATAGAGAAATAAACCGTAAAAATGAATAACTAATTGTGAAGGAAGGATGTTCAAAATGGTCGATAGCAAGGCCGCAGACCATTTGGCACGCGGAACGTACGAAGTGAGTACGTGAGCATGACAAAGGGGCGACCACCTGCCTGTGCGAGCCGCTTCGGCAAAGCCAGGGAACGCAGCTAACGAGCGTTTTCAACATCCTGACGTAATGATGGATTTCACAGAAGATCAAATTCAACGCTACAGCCGCCAGATCATTCTTCCTGATGTGGGCGGAAAGGGACAGCGAAAACTCTTAGAGGCCAAGGTGCTTCTGATTGGTGCTGGAGGCTTAGGCTCACCCATTGCTCTCTACCTCGGAGCCGCAGGCATTGGCACGATTGGACTCATCGATGGTGATGTCGTTGATTTATCAAACCTCCAACGGCAAGTCTTACATACCACGAATACTGTTGGAGTCCCGAAGGTCGAATCGGGACGCCGCCTTTTAGCGGCGCTGAATCCTGATGTCACCGTCAACACCTATCAAGAAAATATTGGCATGGACAATATCATGAAACTCCTGCCTGAATATGATATCGTCCTTGATGGATCAGATAATTTCGGCACACGATTTCTTGTCAACGATGCCTGTTTTTTTGCGAAGAAAACGCTCATCTCAGGAAGCATCTTTCGGTTTGAAGGACAACTGACCACGATCAAGCCACATGAAGGATATCCCTGCTATCGTTGCTTGTATCCGGAACCACCCCCAGCGGGATTAGTGCCAAATTGCCAAGAAGCTGGCGTACTCGGCGTCCTTGCTGGCACCATTGGCATTCTTCAAGCCAACGAAGCCATCAAGGAAATTCTAGGACTGGGCGATACCCTTGCAGATCGTTTGCTGATCTACGACGCGCTCGAGATGAAATTCCGCAAAGTCGGTCGCCCCAAGGACCCAAAATGCCCCTTGTGCAGCGACAACCCCACGATCACCACGCTCGAAGAGCATCACGTCTCCTGTAGCATTTAGGCACCATGATTTCTATTCCTGCGACAATCTGGGATGACATGATTGCTCATGCCCGCGAACTGGACCCTCATGAATGTTGTGGGGTTCTCGCCGGCAAAGATGGCGTGATCTCAGCCCAATATCGAATCACCAACATCTTGGCCAGCATGACAGAGGATGAACTTACCACCTTCTTTGAAAAAGGAAAGTTATCCGACCTCAAAAACCTTTCTCCTGATGAACGCGCAGACATTGCCTTTATCATGGATACAATGGAGTTTTCCTCAGCAGTCAAGGACATTCGTCAAAAAGAATTGACTCTTCCAATTTTTTACCATTCACATACCTCCAGCCCCGCTCGTCCATCAGAAACTGATATTAAAAAAGCGATGGACTTTGAAACCATGCGAGAAAAATTGAACTTTCCAGAACCTCGACACCTCATCATTTCACTAGAAGAGAAGTCCCATCCTGTTATTCGCGCCTACCACATTCAAAATTCCCTATCCACCGAAGTCCCTGTCCAACGACAATAAGCCTTTACTTTTTCTCATCATTTTCTAGACATCTTTTTCCTAGGCTGCGATAATGCAGAAACTTTTGCTTGCCCTGACCAAGGAGTATTTTCATGGCTTCATACCACCGCAATCTACTCATTCTTTCCTTCCTAGTTTTTCTTATCGTGGCAATGACAGGCCTTGGGGCTGCCTTTACCGATGAACCAGGAAAACAAGGAAGCTTTTACAGCCCCATTATCCGTGTGGTTCCAGACAAGGGGTTTATCATGATCAGCACGCACAGTGGGGTACTGTGGCTGCGCGCCAGTGAAGCCGCACTCCCTCACATTGGGAAATTACCCGTGGGAGGGCTACTTGATGTTGTAATTGAGTTTCAGGGGCAACCCAATCCCCCCATTATTAAATCATGGAAATTGGCGAGCGGTGGTTCAGCGTGCAATGTCTTTGACGGAAACACCTGCGTAACTGCGGGGACAAAGTAACACCATGAATCAAAAGAACAGTGCCCTAAAAAATTTCTTTCCCTTAAAGGTAAGGAATCTACAAATCCGAAGCTCGCCAAAGGCCACATGGCGACTCTCATTAGCCATCGACTCTCAACCGTCAAGATGGTCCATCGCATTTTTGTGGTCAAACACGGCCGCATCGTAGAATGTGGCACCCACGACGAATTAGTCACCAAACAAGGCGCCTATGCCGAACTGCTTGAAACCCAAGCGCAGAACTATCAATAAGGCCTTCTACCAACTCTCACTTCACAATATCACGCCACAGATCCTCTCCTTGTGCGGGCAAGGAAGGTAACCGGACCAAACTATGTCTTCACCTCCCACACCGAATCCACGAAGTGGGCCTGTGCATCGAACAGATGCTTAACAATCTGATACCCACTATTCACTGCCAACGATTCAATTTCTGCTTGGGTGTACTTGTAGGAATGCTCGGTCTGCATCGGCTCCCACGCATCGAAAGTAAATTCCTTTCCCAACGCCTCAAGGCGAACCACCTGTTCTCGGGTACTATACACAAAGCTCTCGACTGCATGAGATCTCGGATGATACTGCCCCTGCTGAACAAAATTGCCTTTCACGAAATTGGCACCAAGTTTTCGATTCAGCACATCCAGGAGATGAAGGTTGAACCGTTCGAACACCCCAGTAGAATCATTGTAGGCAGCATACAGAGTCTTCGGGTGCTTCATAAGATCGAAGCCAATCATGACGTAGTCCCCGTCATGTAATGATTCCCACAACTGCCGGACAAATTGCTCGGCAGCGGGCAACTCCATATTCCCGATAGTCGAACCCAGAAAGAGCACGATGTTGCGCTGATTGGAGTCTTGGCTCACCGCACGAAGGCCATCAAAATAGTCGGCGGCCAATCCTGTAACGGACATGGTACTCCCTGTAAATCTCGACTCCAAAGAAGCGACAAGATTTTTGATCGCCCCCTCGGAGATATCGATCGGCACATACTCGAATGTCAGTTGGCACTGAATAAAATGCTCAAGAAGAATTTCAGTTTTCTTTCCATCTCCAGCACCCAACTCAATGACTCGGAACGGGGTCTTCGACAGAATATCGGTCACCGCCTGTTTGTGCGTCTGGAATATCTCGAACTCACATTGAGCGGGATGATATCCTGGCAGTTGAGTAATCTCGGTGAAAATTTCGCTGCCACGATCATCGAAAATTAACCAGGATGGCAGTCGTTTAGGGGTCTTTGATAAGCCATCAAGCACCGCTTGAGCAAACTGCTCATCAGCCGAAGCTGCGGCGATTCCCGATCGTAAATTCTGAAAATCAAATGACATAAGTCTCCTTCTTATACGTATAATTCTGTCCAGAGTTTGCTAATCCTAAAAGAAGCTTGCTAGTATGGACATTATCATCCTGTGAACATTTTTTTCATAATTTCATACTCCCCTCATGAATCTGTCTTCCTCCCACATTCTTTCTGACATTGAGTATCGTGAAGCCCAAGAAGCGTTTACCCAACTCCTCCAGCAAGATGATCTTGATCACTATGTCTCCGTCACGCCCAAGTGCCTAGAACCATTCGAGCAGGTCCTGGATCAGGCAATAGTGGAAGCCTACGAAGACCAACCATTATGTCCAAAGGCTCAGCTCTTCCTTCACCGAATACTCTATCGCATCAACCGATTAAAACTCTTCTGGTATGACGATCTTGAAAATTACGCCAATGAGAATTCAGCGTTGCTCTTCGGCCTACGGGCGAAGATTGATACCGCCTGGCAGGACTGGGAGACGCGAAACAGTGAGAGCCCTGCCTTAAAAGGCCTCGACATCAAGACCGCGCTCCAGGAACGCACAGCTGAAGATCTTGATCCAGAACCATCGCAGACAAGCCTCTTCTTTCGCAACGAAATGTCGCAAGCCGGATACCGTCGATTATTGGCGATTACATCTCTGGATGGATTGGTGGAAGCCAGCCAACTGTCACGAATGATTGGGGGGGTGAGCAACGAGGTGCAAGCCATGCTCACAAAAATACTGATTGAGGAGTACGGTGGAGGGAAACTGGCAAGAAAACATTCGTCTTTTTTTTCGGCAATGATGTCAGAGTTTGGGATGAACACCACGCCAGAAAGCTATTTTGACATCGTGCCATGGGAAGTCCTGGCAAACATCAATCACAGTTTCAACATGTGTGAACGCAAAAGAAATTTTTTGCGATATATTGGCAGCCTGCTCTACTTCGAAATCTCAGTCCCTGCCGCATTCCAGAATTACAAATTGGCAGGAAAACGTCTTGGCTTCAGCGAACAAGCCATCAGCTACTGGGATGTGCACATCAAAGAAGACCTCAGACACGGCCAATGGATGCTCAACGAAGTCGCCCTCCCCCTCATCGACCGCTATAAAGATTCCGCCTGGGAAATCGTCTGGGGCTACGACCAACAACGAGACCTTAGCACCCGCGCCAGCCAAGCCATAGCCAACGCTATTCAGCAAGCCGAAAACGCCTAGCCTTGGCACTTCTTAGTTCGCTCTTCCCTCACTGACAAAAGAGGAAATGCGTAAACTCAAGCCCATCACACCAGGAGAACTCTTGCGGGAAGAATTTCTCGGGCCGATGAAAATCAGTCAATATCGTCTGGCGAAGGAAATCGGTGTCCCTGCGCAGCGGATTAGCGAAATCGTGGCGGGGAAACGAACCATTACCGCTGACACCGATCTACGTCTGTGCCGATTTTTCGGCCTGTCGAACGGCTACTGGCTACGTGCTCAGGCAGCACATGACACAGAAGTAGCAGAACGATCTTTAGGTGCGAAGCTGGCCAAAATCAAACCCTGGGCGGGGATTGGAAGCAATGCAAGTCGCACACGAACCCGTACGTGAACGCAGTCTTTTCGCAAGAAAACCAGGGAAATAGAGAGTCCGAATAGAGAGTATTGATTTCATACCTTTTTTCGTTCGAGCCAGGCTGGGCTGGCTTTCCAAAAAATCGCTCAATTTGCCACACACCATTCAATCCCGCGTGACAAGGCCGACCAAATGAAATTAAAGATATGAAGTCAAGTCCTGACCCTCCCCCCTACGGTTTTCCTCGCGCGGCTTCCTTGCCCTCACAAAAAATTCCTGGTTGTTAGAGGTGCCCTCCAGAGATTATCGAAGGAAGAGAATCAATAAGAAAGGGTTTACGCTGAAGCTTCAGTTGGAGATTTATGTGCCCATTTCTGCGGTTCAGGGAGTTCAGGCTCTTGGACAGCCTGCCAGTCTGGCGACGACACTGCAGAAGGGGAAGACAATGTGAAAACCGAGGCATGCCACACACGGGCGGCCTCATCGGATTCGAACACTCGCATGACTTTGGGAATCTCAACCAAATCAAAAATTTCTCGAACGCTTGGTTTGGGATTAACTAAACTTAGGCACACCCCTTTCTCCTTGAGCCGAAAGAAAGTGACATAAATTCGACCAATCCCTGCAGTATCAATCGTGGATATTTGTTCCAAATTAAAGATCACATGCCGAACCCGCTTTTCATCCCCACGCAATAACGCCGTCTCTAAGTCCATATCATTTCTCTGGTCAAATCGCCCAGAAAGAGTAAGGATTAAGGTGGATGAATCGAATTCTTCAAGAACCAACATAGGATTAAATTTCCAATTCTGCGAGGCAAGTCGCCTAATGAATCCATCGTGCAGTCTCTCCCATCTTACCTACAGTTGAATGACTCACGACATACGCCATTCGCACTATTGCCACGAAGATTTTGAGGCCTACCCATCGAGGGCCTGAGAATCTCAACTGAATGCAAGAAGGGAAAAGAAGGAGTCAAAGCCAATTGGCAAAAACCAATCGTCGAACAAACTGGGAATGACAAAGGCTTAAAGGTAGAGATAAGGAGGGAATGTTCTTACAGAAAAATCCAAAAACCCATTGGGGAGTGCTACGCCTCCAATGCCCATAACACAAGGGCCGTGCGTTGCATTTCAACTGGATGAAACTCCATCAATACAATGTGGCTGGTTCCAGAGTCATACACACGAAATAAACGCCACTGTCGTCGCTGTAAGGCAATACTATCGATGTTTTGATTCAACCATGGCCGCTTCATGTGTTCGGCAAGCATTTCAGTGATGAGGCAACCAGACCAACGCGTCAACACATCGCCGAATGAAGAATCATGACGGCACCCATATCCATGAATATATCCTTGGATGTCAACAATCAGAACGGCATCCGCACCTTGCGAAGAAGGTTCTTCCTGACAGAACAAACGCAAAAATTCACACACCATCGTGGCATGAAGAGTATCCGTCTGCCCTACCCGATAATCATTCACCGTATACTTAGGCAGCGTGGCCTTTGGAGATCCTTCAAGCAGGTTCTCCGCCCTACCTGTGGCCCGACAAACTTCTTGAATGCCTGAAGGTGAATTCACTGGAGGGGAAAGGAAATGATCAAAACCTGAAAAGAAATCCTGTCGTTGAAAATCAAAGGGATACGTTTGCATAACCATCAATTAAACCTGCCAAGCAAAAAAATTAACATGATGACACCAACACAAGGGGATAAGTCCAACAGGGAATCTGTAAACTATGGGTTTAGATTTCACGTGACAAGATGGGCAAAACCACCAGGACAAAATTCAGATGTGAGCCAGGGTAAAGACACCTACCTCGACTTTTGGGCTTCAGGCTTTTCTGAGGAGGGAAAAATTTACTCTTTGACAACCCCCACGGGGATTCGAATATTCGACACCATCGCAATGATGTGAGCAGGCGGTGGATTGGTAAAACGGACAACCGTTAGCGCGACCGCAAAATTGAGAATCATGCCGATGAACCCAATGCCTTCAGGGGAAATGCCAAAAAGCCAATTGGCTGGAATATTCGCAGTAGGCTGCATCAGTTTGAAATACACAATATAACTAAACGTAAAAATCATGCCAGTCAGCATGCCTGCAATCGCCCCTTCACGATTCATGGCTTTCATGAAAATCCCTAAAAATAGCGCAGGAAAAATGGACGCGGCAGCAAGCCCAAAAGCAAACGCCACCACTTGCGCGACAAAAGCCAACGGATAAATCCCAAAGAAGCCAGCCACGACCACAGCAAACGCAGCAGCAACTCGGGCGCTCAATAATTCCTGTTTTTCGGATAACGTACTCACCAGCGTTTTCTTCAATAGGTCATGAGAAATCGAAGTAGAAATCACCAATAACAATCCGGCAGCCGTGGACAATGCTGCTGCAAGTCCCCCAGCAGCGACGAGCGCAATGACCCAGCCTGGGAGGTTGGAAATTTCAGGGTTGGCCAACACCATAATATCCCGATCTACATACACTTCGTTAGCCGAGGCCGTCGCGATGTTATGGAGTATACGTTCGCCATGCTCGCCACGACCTTCCGCGTAATGCGGCTTTCCCCCTTCAAGTGCATCGCCATTGTGATATTGCACGGCACCATCGCCATTTTTGTCTTTCCAGGCAATCAGGCCAATCGCCTCCCAGTTTTTAAACCAGGAAGGCGTCGCCTGATACTGAATGTTGTGAACGGTATCGACAAAATTCAGTCGGGCAAAGGCCCCCACAGCTGGAGCCGTGGTGTAGAGGATGGCAATAAACACCAATGCCCATCCAGCGGAACGCCGAGCATCAGAGACTTTCGGCACAGTAAAGAACCGCACAATCACATGAGGAAGGCCTGCGGTCCCAATCATCAGCGCGGCAGTGATAGCAAAGACGTCCATCTTGGATTTAGTGCCCATGGTGTATTCATGAAAGCCCAGCTCAACAAGAACGTGATCCAATTTTGCCAACACAGAGAGTCCGGTTCCGTCGATCAACATAGACCCAAGCCCCAATTGGGGAATGGGGTTTCCCGTCAACAGGATAGAAATAAAAATGGCAGGCACCAGATACGCAAAGATGAGCACACAATATTGGGCAATCTGCGTGTAGGTAATCCCTTTCATCCCGCCAAGCACCGCATAGAAAAATACAATCGTCATACCGATGAGAACACCGGTGTTGATATCCACTTCCAGAAAACGAGAGAACACAATGCCAACCCCGCGCATCTGCCCGGCCACATAGGTAAAGGACACAATCAACAAACACACGACGACAACTAACCTAGCCCAGCGCGAGTAGTACCGTTCTCCCACAAAATCAGGAACCGTAAACTGCCCAAATTTCCTTAGATAGGGCGCCAGGAGTAAAGCGAGAAGCACATATCCCCCAGTCCATCCCATCAGATACACCGACCCATCATAACCCATAAATGCGATGATGCCGGCCATCGAAATAAACGACGCCGCACTCATCCAATCCGCCGCAGTGGCCATACCGTTCAACACCGGAGGCACATGCCCGCCGGCCACATAAAACTCTTTCGTCGATGTGGCGCGAGACCAAATGGCGATTCCGATATAGAGAGCAAAACTTAACCCAACAAAAAGATAGGTTAACTCCTGGGTGGTCATACGGGTTTCACGTCTTCATCCGCATCAGGAAGGTCATAGCTGTCGAGTTCCAAGTCGTCGTCGATATGAATGGCTTCCTCAAGCCGGTGCATTTTGTAGGAGTAAATAAAAATGAGAAGAACAAACACAAGGATGGAGCCCTGTTGGGCAAACCAAAAGCCGAGTTTAAATCCAAAAAAATGAAATTCGTTTAAGACATCAACAAATAAAATCCCCGCGCCAAATGAAACAAGAAACCACACAGCCAGTAATTTCACCAGAAGTGCAATATTGGCCCGCCAGTAGTCGTCAGCGACTTCTTTTGAAATTTCCCGTTTATCTGACATAGAGGCCTTTCTGTAGCAGAGAGATGAGGAGGAAATCCTTACAGACGTTCAACATCATACAACAAAAGCAGCCTGTGACAACTGACAATCAGGAGTAAGGAGGGTGAGATCGGGGGAAATGTCCTGGGCCCCGGCCATTAGAAAGGAAGGCTGTCTTCATAAAACACATACCAGTCGTGTCATGAGGTTTTGAAAGAATGGTGAATCTGGCACTGTTATTCTGTCTTTTGGCTGAGCCCTTTGAATTCTTTATCATGAAAAATGTTGGGTCCGTTCAATTCCCTGCCGATATAGATAAGAAGAGAAGCACTCTCGAAGTGGAACATTCGGTTTGACCCTGGTGAGTAAGGAGGTAGATATGAATCCCGTGAAAATGTTTATGATTCCTGCTGAGAATTTTGTGACGGTAGATCATCGCGTCAACGTCCAGAAAGCAGTGGAAATCATGCGTGACCATGAGGTCGGCAGTGTCTTTATATCCAAGGAAGGCGACATCATGGGCAATGTGTCAGATACCGAAGTGGTCTGGCGGCTTGTAGCGACCGGGACAGATCCCTCCCAGATCACAGTGGAAGATGTCATGTCGACGCCTATCCCAATGATTGATGAAAACCAAACCCTTCAGGATGCGAACGACCTCATGGCCAAAGAACAAATTCGACATCTGGGCATTTCCAAAAATGGAAAAATAGTGGGCATGGTTTCAGTACGAGACGTGTTGGTGGCCATGACCTCAGGGCCTAGTTCGGTCCTTCCCCCTTCATGGGCGTACTATCAGAAGGGAGTAAAGGCATACGAGAATGGGGATTACAAAACCGCCATGAAACAATTTGGAACCTTGGCAGAGCAGGGAATGGCAAGAGCCCAATACCACCTAGGATCTATGTATCAACAAGGCCATGGCGTAGCCCAAAATGAGATTCAAGCCTTAATGTGGGCATTTCTCGCAGCAATGAAAGGTGTTGATGCCGCAGTCAGCATTCAAAAAGCCTTAATCAAGGAAATGCCAGTTGAGCAAATCATTAAAGCCGAACGCCTAGCCTGGGATTGGCAACCACAAGAAAAGTGAGGGAGGTTGCAGATTCAGAAGAATGATGTGAATGGGAAAATTTTGACGCGATCACCTACTATCAATCTAAAGTCATCCTTACGGTCTGTAGAGGAAAAACTCGCCTTGCTGGACTAATTTGGAAGGAAACACCTACCCCCTGCCACACAACCTGCCAGTTTCGACATTTCGACAATAACCATCAAATGATCCGGCTCATCCCCTCCCTCTAACACATCCGACCTAACCACTGCTAAAAAAGGGTAACGTCCCCTTTCAGGAAACAAGTGTACCGTCGTTGATTTTTTCATAACGATACTCTGCCCGTTCAATGAGCCTAATCACGCTCGTCAACCTGGAACTAATGGCAATATATCGGTCTGCTGAAAATTTAAGCATCTACTATACGCCCACTAATAAATAAGGTTTATGTTCCCAAGCCGCTACCCATCTAGCGCGAACAGTTCACATTATTAAGTACTGCCTTCTCAAGAATCATGAATGTATCCCCTCAGGAATTCGGTGGCAACACTAACATAGTCACCGAACCAGCGGACTCCTCCATAACCCATGAGCCAAAAAGTGAATGTTCGTCTTTTTCCAAAAACTGGAGAAAAGGCAATTACTGTTGGGCTGCCTTTTTGGGGTAACCTTAACCAGTATTAAGGGAGGAGTTTTTGAATGCCCGAGCGCTGTATGTTTTGTGTATCTGATACAAATCAAGCCAAAGTGTAAATATATAAGAAACCTTTACGCTCGAAACGTCTCCATCTATCCATCTCCTCAGAGGGACCTCTAACATTTTGGGGAGGGCACCCTCCATTCCATACAACGTAATCATTCTGAAAAATAGTTCCACATCGAATAACCACTTTGAAATAAATTCTTCTTGAAACAATTCTTTGGATAGGGCTTTGGAAAACAGTTTGCATCCACATTGGGTGTCATACACGTTTATTCGCAACATTTGGGAGATAATCGTCGCAATAACTCGCCCAAGGAGCCATCGACGTTTTTTTCGTTTAATGAAAGTCCCAAGCAATCGAATTCTTGAGCCAAAGCAAAATTCAATTGGTGGCTGTAAATATTCTTGCAATTTCAAACAATCTTGTAGGGAGGTAGCTAAATCAGCATCCAGATAGGCGATATGTGCATGATCATATCGGCTATTACAATGCTGGCTCCCTCTTCTGACGGCCTCCGCTTTCCCCACATTGTTTGAATACAAAACCACCTCGACCTGGTAGGGATGTGACAATTGAATTTTCTCAAGTAGCCTTTGAGTATCATCCACAGAACCATCGTTCACAAAGCATACCAGGACCTGAGGGGATTCCGAAAAAAAAGAATGAAACGCTTCTACGGCCAAACGTTTCCCTTCGTTATAGCAAGGAATGACAATGCAAATATTTATTTCTGGTTTCATTATTTGTATGTTGGCTGAGTAGACCTATTTGGAGATCAAATATAACTGTTCGTATTTAGGATTCAATAATTTCTTCAAGGTCAATCTGTTATTTTTATAGGCATTGGCTTGGGCTACGACACGAAACTCTGAATCCAATTTTCGTAGCTCCTTATACTCGGTTTCGTACAGTAAAATAACGGCCTCTGGCTCGGTTTGGAATATATGCAAAATCTGACTGTTCAAATTCTGCAAATGAAGAAATTCTACGGACTGAGAAGTTGGTAAATACAACGCCAAATCCCATTGCCACTCACCTGCAGGAGCCGTCACATACACAGTGGATGCCTTTGGCACATTCGTGGCAAGCACGGCTGCTGGTTGGAATCGAGTAAAATCAGGAAGAAGGACGAGATAGGAAGAAAAAATGATGGCCCAAATGGCAAAGGAAAACGCCAGCAACGAACGGTATGTCCATCCCTTAATGGCAAACACAATAGCTGGCACAATGGTCAGCACCGCGATGATATGAGGCACCCATGCTATCATCGAGTTTGGGAAATTGGCCCTCACGATTAATCCGGTAAAATATAAAAGAACTGGGAGAAAAACTAGCAACAGTACCGCGCTGACCGTCAATCCGTATCTTCTTGCCCATAAGGGCAAAACCCCTTCTTGAAGAAAGCACAGTGCCACTATCAAGGCCACCCCGGCATGACTGGGAGAAAATAGTAGTCGAGTTTAAAGTTGGATAGCGAGAAAAATATTATTGGCGAAATGATCCACAGTAAAATGAATCTCAACTGATGTTTGGTCGTCGAATCAAGTTTCCTCCAATGTACTAAGGAACCGAAAGCAACAATAATCAGCGGTGTCCATGGAGCAAAGTTTGCCAACAAGGCTGACGACTCATACACGAACATCATATTTGAGGTGTTATAGTTTTTCCCTGTAAAACGACTAAGATTTTCTCCAATAAAAAAATTGTGTAGGGGCTCAATGCCATGAAACGCATAGACCAGAAGAAAGTACGGTGCGGCGATTACCAAAAAGACGGCGCTCCCCTGGATGGGTTTGAGCCGCTTCAGAATGCTCAAATCGCGCGTCACGATTATTTCCAAACATAACGGGAGAAGAGCCAATACGAGAGCAATTGGTCCTTTTGCTAAAAACCCAACCCCCACCGCTCCAGAACCGATTATCGCTAAGAGCTGGGGATGTTCTGTCCGACCGGTGAGCACCAGCATCCAACAAACCAGCGCAGCAGTGACGCAGAGCGTGAGCAGCATGTCTGGCATACACAGGCGTGAAAAAGACCAAAAGATATAACTTGTCGAAAGCATCGCTGAGGCAGCCAGTCCTATGCGCTGGTCCCGAAGGCGTACACCCAAAATATAGACCAATACGAGCACTCCGAGCCCGCATAAGGCAGACGGAACTCGACTCGCACCGTGGCTAAATCCAAAAATCATATAGGAAATACCTATTAGCCAATTTTGAAGGGGAGTTTTGTTTAGAGGCCGTTCATGCGGAGCATGCGGAAGAAGAAATTCCTGGGTTTCCACCAACATTCGTGCACCCATGGAAAAATTCGTTTCCGCACGTAATAATTGACCGTAGGAACCAATATTGGTCAGAAACAGAAGGGAGGCTAAGAACAAGAGGAGAAGAATCCCCTGGTGAGTTTTAATAGCAGAAAACAAATTTCGAGGCATAATCTATAATTTCACAGAAATGCGAATTAATAAGAAATAGAGGCCAAATATTTTATTGAGAGTTTTAAGAAAAAATATGGTTAATCTTCAAAAAATGATCCTCAGTTGTAGGTTACCTTTAGATACATTCAAAGGTTGACTGAGGCCCTTAACCACTAGACCAAATTTAATACTGCATACGCGTTCACTCCTCGCTTCCCCTTAATAAATTCCTTGACCCGCATGCGCGTTTCCGATTAATTCTGACCTAAATTGAGCGATTCTTTCTTGAACAACGTTCCCGAAACGTGAGCATGTCCGCGCGAGCCTAGGGTATACTCATTCGGACCACCCCTCTCATCCGATCACCCAACAAGTGA
>JAQBUF010000021.1 GCA_027623995.1 Nitrospirota bacterium | reverse complement strand
AAGATTGTTGGCAAGGTTGGCGTGACGGTGCTGCCTCATTTTCAAAATGGTCAGAGTGTGTCAGCTTTAGGGGGATGGTTGTATGGCATTAGTGCGTATTCGCAACATCCTGATGAAGCGTGGACGTTTATCGAATTTATGACGAGTGTTGAGATGCAAAAGTATTTTGCGCTTCATGCGTCGTTGGCGCCTTCGCGGATTGCGTTGTATTCCGATCCTGAGGTTCTTCAGGCGAATCCGCAGTACAAAGATTTGTTTCCGGTTTTTCAAACCGCGCAGCCTCGGCCACGCACGCCGGTGTATCCGATGGTGTCTCATATCCTGCAGCGGTATTTTAGTCGGGTGTTGGCGTTTCCTGAGACGGATATTGTGGAGGAGGCCAAGGAAGCGGATCGACAGATTAATCGGTTTTTGGGATTGGTGCCGAGTAGGAACTGATGATCACGGTGATGCTTCGAGCAATCTGCTGTAGCTGCACCATCTGATGGGGCCTCGGAGGGCAGCATGAGATGCTGCGGCTACAGGGACTGGATGGATTCCCGCTTACTACTGCGGGAATGACGCGGTTGAAGTTAACGGGTTCCGAAACCCATGTTACTTTTTCATTTCTTCGAATGATTCCCAGGGAAAGAAAGTACATATGCCTTTGCAACCCAATACCGTCATCCCCGCAGTTGTAAGCGGGGATCTAGGTTTGGCCTTTCTCTTATGACTAAACACCACTCAGATGAAACCACCGGATGGTTGATGGTGTTTCCGGCGCTGGCGGTGGTGGGAATTTTTTCGCTGTATCCAGCGATGGATTCGTTTTTGTTGAGTCTGCATCGGATTTATCTGGGGCTGCCAAGTTTGGGGGAACCGTTTATTGGGTTGGGCAATTATACGCAACTTTTTCAAGATCCGGTGGCGCATCAGGCGTTCATCGTCACGCTTGGTTTTGTGATTTTGTCTACCACGTTTGAACTTCTTTTGGGGATTGGTATCGCGCTGGTTATTCACGAGCACTTCAAAGGCCGAGGATGGGTTCGGGCTGCGGTGTTGATTCCTTGGGCTATTCCAACTGTCGTGGCTTCGCAAATGTGGCGATTCATGCTGAACGATCAATATGGCCTCGTCAACCTCATGCTCTTTGGCGATCAGGTGGAGGCATACGTTCCTTGGCTGGCTGATCCGTGGATGGCGTTTGGTGCGATTGTCTTGGCTGATGTTTGGAAAACCTCTTCCTTTGCAGGGCTATTGGTGTTGGCTGGATTACAGGTGATTCCCGATGACGTATATGACGCTGCGCGTATTGATGGCGCGACCGCGTGGCAGCGGTTTTGGCACATCACGTTTCCCCTGCTGAAACCTGCGTTACTCACCGCGCTTTTGTTTCGGACTATCGATGCGTTTCGTGTGTTTGACTTGGTCTTTGTCATGACGCAGGGTGGACCGGGTGATGCCACGCAAGTGATTCAATTTTATGGATACAAAACGCTCTTCACCGAAGGCCGTGTGGGATATGGGACGTCGATCTCAGTGACCGTCTTTGTGGCCATTTTGATTCTCTCTTTGTTTTATGTGCGCACGGTTGGTTCCAAACTGCTGGAGCAGGAGCGAGCATGACCAAGCCATTACCAGAACGCTTGATGTTACTCGTCGGCATTGTCTTCGCCGTCCTCGGTAGCTTGCTTCCTTTCATTTGGTTTGTGCTGACCTCCTTAAAATCCCAAATCCAAGTGGAAGCGATTCCCCCCACCTGGTGGCCTGACGGGAGCCTCGAATTTTATTACTCGGCTCTTTTTGATCATGAACTCTTCAATTACATTTGGAACAGCGTGATCGTAGCGAGTGCCACCACAATCATTGCCTTGGTCATCGCCACTCCAGCGGCTTACGCCTTGGCGCGCATTCGTTTGGCCGGAAAAGTGTGGGTCCTGGGCGGACTGCTCTGTGTGGCCATGTTCCCGCAAATTGTCATTGCCGGGCCGGTGTGGCAAATCCTCGAACGCATCGGTGGACTCAATACCCATTGGGGTTTGGTGCTTCCTTACGTCACACTAACGCTTCCCCTCGCCGTGTGGATTCTCGCGACGTTTTTCAAGGAACTGCCTGTTGAGTTGGAAGAAGCTGCGCAGATTGATGGCTGCACCACATGGCAGGCGTTGTATAAGGTCATGTTGCCTCTTGCCGCGCCAGGAATCTTTACCGCCGCAATTCTGACATTTATTTATGCGTGGAATGAATTTTTCTTTGCGCTGTTAATTCTGACTGATCCAGCCAAGCAAACCCTCCCGGTTGGCATTGCCTTGTTCCAAGGCGAATTCACAATGCCTTGGGGGGAAATTGCGGCGGCGTCTGTACTCGCAACTCTGCCATTAATTTTGTTGGTTCTCCTATTCCAACGCGGAATTATTAGTGGGTTGTCTTCAGGAGCGGTGAAAGGATAATGGCTGGTTTTACACTTACTCAGCTTTGTAAATCGTTCGGCCACACGATGGTCTTGAACGAAATTTCGCTTGAGGCATCCGATGGCGAATTTGTCGTGCTGCTTGGCCCGTCAGGCTGTGGCAAGTCCACGCTGCTTCGTATTATTGCCGGGCTGGAAGCACAGTCGAGTGGGTCGGTCAACATTGGTAATCGTGTCGTGGATTCTTTGCCACCCCGTGATCGCGACATTGCCATGGTGTTTCAGCAATATGCCCTGTATCCGCATCTCACGGTGAGAGAAAATTTGGCCTTTGGGTTGAAGATGCGGAAGGAATCTACGGCGGTCATTGAGAAACGCATCGGCGATGCTGCGGAACTCCTAGAAATTCACGAGTTGCTCGACCGCAAGCCCAAGGAACTTTCTGGTGGTCAGCGTCAACGTGTGGCCATGGGACGAGCCATTGTGCGCAAACCCAAATTGTTTTTGTTTGACGAACCTCTCTCGAACTTGGATGCGCGGCTGCGAGCTTCCATGCGAGTCGAGTTAAAAAAACTTCACCAGCGGCTTGGCGTCACCATGGTATATGTGACCCACGACCAAATCGAAGCGATGACGTTAGGCGAAAAAATAGTGGTGATGGACCAAGGACACATTCTGCAAATCGGCACGCCCGATCAGATTTACCATCACCCCATCAATCCCTTTGTCGCCGCCTTTATCGGGAACCCGCCCATGAATCTTATTGAGGGAAGCGTTCACCTGGAAGGCCAATATTTAGAATTTCACGCTGGAGATTTCGCTCTGAGATTGGAAACCCACGCGCACATCGAGACAGCTATCCACTCTGATTCAGCCGTTCTAGGCATTCGGCCTGAAGATATCAAACTCGACATCCCCAGTGAACCTCACCTTACGCTTTCGGGTTTCATCGATGTGGTGGAAAATCTGGGTGGAGATCACATCGTCTACCTTATCTCCCAGGAACAGCATCTCACGGCCAGAACGACCCCTAATTCCCGGCGCCGCGCTGAAGATCCCATCACCGCCTATGTACCTCTCCAGAAACTTCATGTGTTTGTGAATCAGGTTCGCATCCCCTTGGAGTTGTATTATCATTGAACACATATGGATCACGGTGTTAGTCAGGAGGAGAAGAAATGATTCGAAGAGGCAGGCCAGTATTTCATAGCTTGTTTATATTTTCCGCAGCGGTTTTTTCCTTACTGATCTGGAGCCCATTGCTCAGTCACGCTGCACCCCAATCAGGCATTCAGCCTTTGCAGCATATCCCCAACGGCTATGTTCACTCCTTGATTAAAGACCAATCCATTCGGCCATTGCTCACCGCCAAAGAGCAAGAAACTTTTTTACATGAATTAGAGAAACAGCCGCCTCAATGGGATCAATTACACGATCCGCCAGGGGAAGAACATGGGGCGAGGCTTTTTGATTTAAATCGACAACGAGATGATGTACGGGAAGGCAATCCACTCCTCAAGCAGCGGATTGCCTTTGTGTGGGCTGGCATTATTCACGAATTTCACGACGGGCATAAGGGATTTAAGGTGGTGATGGGCCCCAACCCTACTCAAACGACCTGGGGCATTGTCCGTTTCAAACCAACGGGCCTGCCCAATGAAATGGTGGCGATTCCCCCACCATCTTTACTCCAGGCCCTTAACACTCAAATTAGCGACGGCCAGCCGATTAATGTTGGCATCCTCTTTACCGGCACGCTGATTCCCTGGGAATCAATCATCTATGGCTTTTCCCATGATGGGCTCGAACAAGGCATGGTCATGCCTGTGGTGCACATAGACGGAGTGCAATACTTTATAGGGAACCCCTAAAATCCATTCTTTTCCGCAAGCGCGGCGTCACCCACATGCTCACAGCCTCATGTATAGTATTTTCACTTTCACATAAGACACTGTAAGGTTGCCATTTTGTCAGAAGGGGGAATTCCTCAGGTGCATTTATGTTGTAGCTGCACGATCTCACCTGCCTGCGCGAAGCCGCTTCGGCAGAGGCAGGTCGTGCCATCTTCGGAGATTGTCATGGGGCGGGAAAGCAAAAGAAGAGGCGGCATGAGATGCCGCAGCTACGATTTTTTTGTCTCGTCCAAAGCTCAGGGCACGTGCACGTATAAAAATGGAGTGTATGAACGAAAAGTTAAATGACTATATTCGCCCTTACACTCCGGTTTTGCGCGCGGATTCCTTCCTCTTACAAAAAACGCATGGTTTTTTTAGGGGTACCCTATACGCAATCACTGACAATAGTTTTTTAGAAGGGAGGGTTCACCACTCACCTCTTGCGAGGATTGACGCCCACGATATAGGCGATCCAGGCTGTATCCGCCTCGCCCACCTCAGCACGATGATAGGTCCCGGTCCCTTCATTAGTTCTTTTATTCGTCCCTTCCCACAGAAAGTGGACATCTTCAAACCCTGCCTCTCGAAGAAGTTCCATAACTTCAGGCATCGTCCATAACCGCCAGTCATAGATAAACGCATCGCGCATTTCACTACCATCTTGAAAGGTATAGTGAATACGAGTGGTGTAAAAATGCGTGGCAGGATCAAAGACATCCTGGTCCCAGATAAAGGTAAAGTCGCCAATGCCATCATCATCGGAATTTTCCACGTCGCGTGGTTCTTCCTGAGGCACGAAACATTCACTCCCACCCCAAATATCCAGCATGAACAGCCCACCAGGTTGGAGCGATTTTCTGGCCTGCTTGAAATACTTCAGTAAGGTCGGCCGATCTTTAAACACCATGTAACTAAAGTTCATGGCCACGGTCATCTGAGCCCGCCACGGATGGCGGTCCAACACATTCCCATGTACCAACGTGAGGCGTTCTTGTTGTTTTGGTGTTAAACGCGACACATTATGCTTGATGCCCCATTCGAGCGTAGGCCCATGCAGATCCACGCCTAGGGCACGATTGTTTCGGTGATGCGTAACGAAATATGAGGCCATGGCAGCTGTGCCGCAAAAGTCTTCGCGAAAGTTTCGAAGTTTTTTTCCGGTGTACTCCTCATAATGGTGCTCGAAAAATGGGATGTCACTGTCCGGGCCTTGTACACTTTTTTGATACAACACATGCCGATCGGCGATGTCGGCCATTTTGTGGCCTTTTTTCTTTGTTTTAGTTTTGGATTTGGCCAAAATGTCCTCTTGGTGTTTCAGTGATGGTGAACAATCTTTCAAAGTCAATTTATGGTGCTGTTGAATATTTCACGCCAATAGCGAATAAAAACTCCAGAGGAGCCTAGCTTCATCAATGGGAGGGAATGGTCAAAAAAGTTCGTCCAGCAAGGCCGCAGCCATTTTGACGCGCGGAGCGTACTCTCAGTACGTGAGCGCGGCAAAATTGCGAGAACGCCGCTGGCGACTTTTTTCAACATTCCCTTTATGACAACGGAGTGGCATCATACGGAAAGAGCGATGACTGTTACCAGGGGGTTGGAGAAAAATGTTCAGAATTTTTCAAAATGACTCAAAGTTGTCCAATCGTTTTGAGTTTCTTATAATCTTTCATTGACACGTTAGGGAGAGAAACCCCTCACCCACCCCTCTCACCACGAGAGCGAGGGGAACAGAATGGTAAACACCACTTTTTGTTATCCCAACAAAGATTAATTTTTACATAAAAAAGACGGAAGGAGTGTACGAATGGAATACGCACGTGAAGAAGGCAAAACCGAGGTTCAGGACGATCCCAAGGCCCGCGAACTATTAAAACGAGCCTTTGAAAAAACCTCCCGATGGCCTGATGGGTTTGGTGGTTTTGAGGCGGATCTCTCGATCAATGTGAATGGCGAAGTCACCACTGGAAAAGTCACGGTGAAATCATCCAAAGAAGTTGAAGTCTCACTCCCCAACGAAGACCTTCAAAAATGGGCACAAGGTCAAATCTCGATGATTGCGACCCATCGCGGCCCACGGAATTTTGATGAGTCGGATGGCAAGTATAATCTGTCGTTTGCTGGAGAAGAGAACCATCCTCAGGGACCACGCTTGAGTTTGGGAGATGCCATGGGATCGACCTATCGGGTGAAGGATGATCGCATCACCCAGATCAATCGCAAGATGCCCTATGTCGCGTTTACCATTAACGTCGAAGACAGCGCGGTGACCCAAGATAATAAATTTCTGACCACTCGCTACACCGTGTACTATTTTTCGCCAAAAGATGGCTCTCTCACCAATGTCGAAAGTTTTTCTGATACTCACGCCAGAGTTGGAGCAGCCGACCTCCCCGCGACTCGACGCATTATTTCTTTCGAAAAAGGCGAAATGGTGACGCGCACCATGACCTTTGAGAATCACAAACCACTGTAAGCGGATGTACTAAAAGAGATCATGTCTTCCTGTAGCCGCAGCATCTAATGCTGCCTCCCCCGAAGCGGTTTAGTGCACGAACGTGTTGTCCTAAGAGGCGCCATTAGATGGCGCAGCTACAAATTCCGTGCATCACTAGAGAAGCAGAGTTAATTCATGGATCTTCGATCTACATATCCGCGTAATGTTCGCGTGAAGCTTGGAGGGTATGTCCACTTGGCCCGGATGATTGATAAATGCCGGGCCAAGCATGCCGGCACCTTGGGCGAATATATCTATCCCTGCCCGATGGATCAGCTGTTGTTAGATTTTACTGGAATTTCCGGCGATGCCTTTTTCGAAGCGGTGGGCTCTCGAACGGATGATGAGGTGTTTAGTTGGTTTCAATCCGCCGCTCAACCTCACACGCCAAAGACCATTGAGGAATGGAATACGTCTTTGCTCAACCGTGGACCGGACACTGACGAAACACGCGCGTACTTTACCAAGACTCGCGACAGCATTGATCCCACGCGTACCGACATTACGACGTGGGCGGGACTCCTCGATCTGGATGAACAACGCCCAGGATCGCCGTCCTAAGTTCTTCCTCACTCATTACGTTACTTAATTGACAAAACCAACTACCGTTCTTGGTTCCCTTTGAACAACCCTTATTCAACTCAACAGGAGATATATCGCAATCGCAATAAGCCCAGCGCCGGGAAGCGTACATAACCAGGCGTAGACTATTCGCTTGGTCACTCCCCATTTAACGGCAGAGAGGCCGCGCACTGCTCCAACGCCCATAATGGACGAGGTAATCGTATGCGTGGTGCTCACGGGCAGTCCGATTGATGCAGCCGTCATAAGCACTACGCCGGCTCCGGTTTCCGCCACAAACCCGTGGACAGGTTCAAGTTTGACGATATTCATCCCCAAGGTTTTGATAATCTTCCATCCACCCATTACCGTCCCCAATCCCATCGCTAATGCGCAGGAAACAATCACCCAGGTAGGCACGTCAGCCGTGGCAATATGCCCAGATGACAAAAGCGCGAGTGTAATAATACCCATGGCCTTTTGCGCGTCATTCGCGCCATGACTAAACGCCATAAACCCTGCCGAGACAACTTGCAGTCGCCAAAATAGCCATACGCCAAAACCTCGCTGAGTTCGATAAAACATCCAGCTGATGAGCACCATCAGCAAAAACGCGACGATGAACCCAAACAATGGAGAAAATATCAACGCTTTTAGAACCTTGAAAAGTCCTGATATTTTCACGACGTTCACACCACCATGAATGAGGCCGGCACCAACCAATCCCCCAATGAGTGCATGGGATGAACTTGAGGGCAGCCCTAAGTTCAACGTAATAAAATTCCAAATGATGGCGCCCCCTAACGCCGCCACCACGACCACTTCCGTGACCGCACTAGGATCAACGATTCCTTTTCCAATAGTTTTGGCTACAGCTGTGGACATAAATGCGCCTGCGACATTTAACACACCTGCCATCAACACCGCTGTTAATGGACTCAACACTCGAGTGGATACCACTGTGGCAATCGCATTCGCACTGTCATGCCAGCCGTTTGAAAAATCAAACAGCAACGCCAGCACGACGACCAAGATGAGCATGGCACCAAAATCAAACATTGGGGACACCCTGAAAGATAAAACTGAACACTGACTCAGAGTGAGACAAGATGTGCCATGAAGGATGGTTTTTCATAGGTGAGGGGACACAAGGAAGATGTTTTTGTCAGGTGGCTTTCAAGGCAATACGTTCCAAGACATTGGCCGCATCTTCACAACAATCGGCCCCGGTTTCAAAACTTTCGTAAATTTCTTTCCACTTCAACACAATGATCGGATCTTTTTCCTCATCGAACAACGTGGAGATGGCGTTCCGACTCAAACGATCGGCTTCATTTTCCAGACTGTTGACATGAATACTGAAATGATTGGCATCCAGCCCGCCCTGAGCCAACAGATCCACCCCTTTCCCAACCTCGACAGAAGCCTGATACAAAATATCCGCTAACTTCACGGCCGCCTCGGTGGGCTGACTGATTTTATAAATGAGAAACAAATCTGCGACCGCGTCAATTTCATCAAGAATATCATCTAACGCCGTGGCCAAATCATGAATATCCTCACGATCAAGAGGGGTAATAAATGTCTGATTCAGTCTCTTGACGATGTCATGGGTAATCTCATCCCCTTGATGCTCGATATCTTTTATCCGACCAACTTTCTCAGGAACATTCTGAAAATCCTCCATCAACTCCTTGAGCCGCCGCCCTCCTTCAATCACATTATTCGAGGACTGTTGGAATAAGTTAAAAAAGGCTTCTTCTCGCGGCATGAAGTTAAACATGTCTCTCGGTTCTCCCTTTGATGAACGCCCTTCTGGATGACATGCCCCTGCTGGACACCATCGACCATCGTTGTATCAATACCCAACTCCTTTACACAATATTTCCCAAGAAATCCAACTCACGAGTGACAGATCTTCTGTGGAGAGCACGATTGTGCACTAAGAACACACAATTCCACATAAGTACGTAAAACCTGAATATTATCTACGTTAATTGAAGTCGACGTTTTCCAGAAATAAGCGTGACCATCGAGAGCAAAAGACCTGCAACATAAAGAATGAGCGTTCATTCTCCGAAAATGTAGAAGATGGAATTGATGCCTACAAGGGTTCCCTGGGCAGTTACCTCTTTCTCGCTATAGGCAGACTGTCAACAAATAAGTCACGACGAAGGCCCATACCTAGGCTGCGTGGTGAGTAAAATTTTGGGGTACCACAGGATTAAGGGTTCATCCATGAGAAGGTTCTATACGCTAAGACCCTCACGATGAGCTTGGGCCCCGTGCAGTCGACGGGGAACACTTGAATGCGGAGAGAAGAAAATTGTCCATTGTAACGAAAGAAATCCCAGGGACCATTGCGGGCAGTATTCATCAATTTCGTATTCTCGTTGAAGCTTCTCCCAGTGGGATGATCATGATTGACCATCACGGCCACATTGTCCTGGCCAATTCTCTGACCCTTTCACTCTTTGGGTATACCCGGGAAGAACTGCTTGAGCAATCCATTGAGATACTCATACCCGAACCCTTTCGAGCCTCCCATCCTCAAAAACGCCAGGCCTTCTTTGCAACCCCTCAACCACGTGCCATGGGCATTGGTCGCGATTTATTTGGGCTCAGGCAAGATGGTAGTGAGTTCCCCATTGAAATTGGCTTGAACCCTGTTCGCACCGAACAAGGAATGTTTGTCCTCGCTTCGGTCGTCGACATTACGACGCGAAAGTTGTATGAGCACGAATTACAGCATCAACAAGAAACGCTGAAGCACATGGTGGGCCAGCGAACCAATGACCTGGAGCACGCCAAAGACGCCGCTGAACAGGCCAATGCAGCAAAGTCAGAATTTTTGGCCAATATGTCACATGAACTCCGGACCCCGATGCATGCCATTCTCAGCTTTACCCATTTAGCAGAAAAGAGCCTGGCAGCCCAGGCAAACGAAAAGGCACAACATTTTTTATCCCAAATTGGCGAAAGTGGAAACCGCCTTCTGTTGTTGCTCAATGACTTGCTCGACCTCTCAAAATTGGAATCAGGAAATACGATATATAATTTTGAGCGGTATGACATACGAGCGATCGTCAACCGTGTCTCCCGTGAATCCGAATCCCTGCTTCAAGAAAAGCAACTCCAGTTCGACATTGCTGAAACGCCGTTTGACACCAACCTAGAAATTGACCCTCAAAGAATGCACCAAGTATTTTTTAATTTGCTATCGAATGCCATTAAATTTTCGCCACACGGAAAACGCATCATGGTCACGATACAGCCCTCCATCGAATCTCTTGGGCGTCGACAATCAGACTCCGACCCCGAGGCAGCGCTTCGAATTACCTTTGAGAACCAAGGAGTCGGCATACCCGAATCCGAGTTGCAGGATATTTTTAATAAATTCGTTCAAAGCAGCAAAACCAAAACTGGTGCAGGGGGAACCGGATTAGGCCTCGCCATCTGCAGGGAAATCGTTGAAGCTCATCGTGGAAAAATCTGGGCCGAAAATCGTCCGGAAGGTGGAACGATGTTCACGATCATCTTACCCGCCTTCCATATCTCCGCCTCCAATACGGTTCAGGAGCCCATCAATGTCTAATATGCAACCTACGATTTTATTGATTGATGACGATTTGAACAATTTGGAAATTTTAGAGTGTTATCTCGAAGATGCGGGATATGCTTGTGCCACGGCAATTGGGGGAAAAGAAGGACTCGACATCCTAGAACAACAACCCAACCGTTTCCGAGTCATTCTCCTGGATCGCATGATGCCGGAAATGAGCGGGATGGAATTTCTCGGTCACGTCAAAAGCAATCCCGCCTTATCGGTGCTCCCAGTCATTATGCAAACCGCGGCGGCCTCTCCACAGGAAATTCAAGAAGGTATTGATGCCGGATCCTTTTATTATTTAACCAAACCCTTTACAGAGGACGTCCTCCTCTCAGTCGTGAAATCGGCGATACGAGACCTAGAACAGTTTGAAGACCTTCAGGATCAGGTGGATCGAGGCTCTGATTTATTCACCTGTCTCAATACCGCAGAATTTCAAATCCAAACATTGGCGCAAGCGAACACCTTGGCCATCTTGCTTTCTAAGGCCTTTCCCGACCCCTATCGAGTGGCCCCTGGATTAATAGAATTACTCGTGAATGCCATTGAACATGGCAATCTCCAAATCTCCTTCGCGGAAAAAACAGAACTCATCGAATCCGGGGAATGGGAAACCGAAATTACTCGTCGATTGGGAGAACCAGCCTATTCTGAAAAACATGCCACTCTTCGATTTCAACGAAATTCTGATTCCATTGAACTCACCATTGAAGATGAAGGTCAGGGCTTTGATTGGCGTCAATATATGAAAGGTGGCATGGACCTCGCATGCGCCTCCCATGGTAGAGGGATTGTAATGACCAAGGCCCTCAGTTTTGATACATTCGAGTATCAAGGTAACGGCAACACAGTAAAGTGTTCAATCAACCTGTTCTCGAGTCCAGAAGATAAAAACCATGTTAGAGAATTGGAAACAGCAACAAGCGTTCCAGCGATCTAGAACAACTATCCACATTCACAGGATCAATTGACACCAGGAAAAGATTCTTCATAAAGGGCCACACACCATGACCGTCACTGAAGAGTTACAACACAAGAAAAAAATATTTTGGCTAGTCGGTCATTTTGACTTGAAGACTCAACTTGGATTTCACACCGCCGTCGAGCATGCCATGAACGACGGGGCAACTCACATCGTTTTAAACCTCAAAGGCGTTCCCTATCTCAACAGTTCAGGACTTGGCCTTCTGGGAAATTTGGAGAATCAACTGCGTTCCGAAAAAAAAGAGCCCGTCTAGTCGGCCTGCAAGGGAATGCGGGGGAAAAATAATTTTCCTGGCAATATATTGGAAGCACGATTTTCAATTTATGCCACGGAAGAAGAGGCGCTTTCAGAAAGACCCTACGCCCTTGCCGGCAAAACCTCGTCAGGCGCAGCCATATAAGGCCGTTTCTTCACAAGCACCGCTCAATACAGGCAAAGAATACGCTTTTAGCACACGACCCTGTGATCATCGCCCTGTGACCTTCATCTCAAATCCCACTAGCCAAACACGCATCCGCAGACTCCGCAAGTTTTTGCAAATTCACCGAAAAAACTAACAACACACCTCTTACTGATCTTGGTGGTAATGAGCAGGATGCTTAAACGAAAATTGACTGTAGTAGTCTCACTCTCGTGAAGGCCACCGACAGGAAACGACTTCAGTGCATCCTGGAAGCACCGTCACCTACACCCCCTCACGACACCGATTTGTTTACGTGTACAATCCGAGATTCCAAGGGGACCCTCTCCAATATGGAAGCCGTCACGATACGCATGGAAAGAGCCTCAGGAACCTCGGCATGAAGTTCATCATGACACGCTTGAATTTTTCCGTAGTGCCTGGCACTCTTATCATCCATAAAATGTTTGGATAGCATCACGCATCTGGCCTTGGCCTTACTCTAATCACACCTAATATTTGGGAGACGATAGAAATGGAAATGGATCCATCAAGTTTAGAGCGCATCAAAATATTTGCTGAATTTCTTCAAGGCGCCAAGAAAAGCGGCACCAAGTTAACCTTCCTGAGTACCCCAACCGAACATGGCGACAACATTACCGCCACAGCCACTCTCGATGGAGAAAGAAAGAATATTGGGCTCCTCTTCTGGGATGTCAGTCTGCTTCAAAATCAAGGATTGGCAGACACCTTAGATGATGACGATCTCGCCTTAGGGATGAACATTACGGATGGAATGGTTGAAGACGTTGAGAAAATTCTTGCATTCGCCAAGACCGAAATCGAAAAACGTCAAGGCTCGTAATCATCAAGACTTCCTTCAAGAAATAATTGGTCATGCCGCAGTTTATTGAACAACCCTCCGTCATTCCTCCAACGGGGAAAAACCCAAAGTTAATCGAAGAGTTCTCAGGACGAGTGGCGACAAACACTGATGAAGTCAGCATTGCCAGAATTGTGTGTCCACCCGGATGGACCGAAGTTGGTCAATGCCCGGAGTTTACAGAGACGAAAGTCATTCTGAAAGGCATGCTGCAAGTCGAATACAAAGGTGGGTTTATGTTAGTCCGCGCTGGGCAATCCGTTATTTGTCATCCTGGCGAATGGGTACGATATAGTGCCTGTAAAACTGAGGGGGCGGAATATGTCACGGTGTGTGTCCCCGCGTTTTCCCCCGACACCGTGCACCGAGATCAAGAATAGCCTCATCGCTTGAGTTTGGGTGTAATTTCTTCTGGACCATTTAACACCGACCCTTTTTGATTTGATCAGGCAGGCACAAGGTTCCACCCCCTTGCACGCCAACTTCCACACCAGGAAGTTTCACTTTTGGCATTTTAATTTTCACTGATGGGCCCGCGACCTGGCAGCCAGTTAACCATATTATCGCTGACAGGGTCATCATTATCGCAGCAGTCTTCATATGTGCTCCTTGCCAAGGTATTCCCAGGTGAATTAGTGATGGTTTCCTTAAATCCTCCCCATACTCTTCGGTCTATGCGCAAAATTCTACAATTTTTCATGGACCACTCCCGTTATAAAAATTCAGGCTAAGAGAAAATCAAAGACCTACAGAATCAAATCAAAAGAAACTTACGAGGCCATTATAGGAGAGAGAAATTTTGATTGGGCTTACATCAATCACAAAGGAAGGGCTCCTCCCCGTGACCAACACGGGAAGGTGAAAGTTTTTTGGAAAGTTTCAACACGCAGAACCTAGTCACCACACAACAGATGCACAAACAACCCATCTCGAAGCTTTGGTTCAAACCAGGTACTCTTGGGGGGCATTGTGCGTTCAACATCAGAGACAGCCATGAGCTCATCTACCGTTGTAGGATACAACCAAAAGGCGACCGCCCATTCTCCCCCATCCACCTTTGCCGCTAACTCTGTTGGTGGACGCACGCCCCCAACAAAATCGATTCTCGAATCTGAACGTTGATCCTTGATACCCAAGAGCGGATCAAGCACGCGTTCGGTTAATACTGAGACAGCCAACGCGCTCACTGGGTCTTTTTTCATGTCGGCCCGTTGCTCTGGGGTAAATATTGGAGTGGCGCAATACCACTGACCATCCAGGTACATATCGAAGCCGGCCTCAGGAGCCTGACCGGGTTGGGTGGTCTTCTGTAATTCATAATGAGGCGCCAACGCGTCTAAAAATTGCTGAGAGGTTTTGCCGTGTAAATCACGCACGACTCGATTATAGGGAAGGATTTGCAATTCATCATGTGGAAAGATGACAGACAGAAATCCTTCCTCATGAGAATTGGATGACGCAGCATTCCCTTTGCCTCGCGTTGCCCGCACTCGACTAGCAGCGGCAGACCGATGATGGCCATCAGCAATATACAACGCCTCAACATTCTGAAAACCGTTAATCATTTTTTGAATGGCCGCGGGGTCTCGTAGACTCCACACCGTATGCTCCACACCATCCTCAGCCGTAAATTGAGAATCCGGCGCAGTAGCTATGATCTCTTGAAGCCAACCTTTGAATTGTTCTGTTCGCCGAAAAAAGAGTAACACTGGCCCAGATTGAGACTCATGGGTTTCAATGATTCTTACACGATCATTTTCCTTTACCGGACGCGTGAGTTCGTGCTTTTTGATAATTCCCCGATCATATTCATCGACAGATGCCAATGCGACAAGACCCGTCTGTTCGTGATTGCCCCAGCGTTGGCGATACACACCGAATAAGGGTTGCCCTTCTTGAGCCATCACACCATCTTTCATAAATGCCTTCAGATTGGCAGCCCCATGTGCATACACTTCATCGGAGTAAGGATCGACACCGTCGGAGAGCTCCAATTCCGCACGTCCTACCCGAAGAAAACAGTGCGGATTACCCTCGGCTATCTTGCGCGCCTCCTCTAACGAGCAAACATCGTAGGGCGGAGCAGCCACTTGGGCGGCTAATGCGGGTTTGGGTCTCAAGGCACGGAACGGTTTAACAACGGCCATAAATTCTCCTTTGAATGCCAATGAATTTAGCTGGACACCATATCATAATCTCACGATGCCCGCCTACCTACGTCAGGAGATATTCACGGACTACACCTGAGGCCTACGGAAAGATCAAAGTGTGATTCCAAAAATGGAATCCTATGTGGTGAGAATATTAAAGTGGGGGGGGAAAGCACAACTGTAAGAGGAATATTTTAGGTGTTTCCTTCTTCTATTCTTTACACCGTACTGGTATTGAGGAGCACGGTCTGTGCTTTTTGGAGGGTCTGCTGGATCTCAGCTGGAGCACCCAAATCAATTTCAAATAGGGTGGAAATCATAGGGATACTTTCAGCGATTTCGTGGAGAATCGGATCGAGTGTTTCTGCGCCTTGGTTCAAGAGACTTTGAGTCACGGAAAGGGCTTCACACACTGCTTGCTCAGTCTCTGGCCAACACCAAATATCCGCGATGACACCTGAGACCGCGACATATTGCTCGATCGGGCTTCGTGCATCTGGCTCGTCGGCTACATCTTGAATATGACTGCCGCCAATGACATCTTGATACAACTCTGGCAACTTCCATTCTTTAGCCAGCCACACTCCGACCTCCGCATGATCAGAGCCAAACTGTTGATGTTCCAATTCTTGCAAGCGGTGATGACAATAAGCAGCATCTTGGACAACCTTGTGATAAGCATCACCCGAGACCACACTCAACGCCAACATCCCAATATCTTGTAACAATGCGCCGAGAAAGACTTCTTCGTAGTTTTCATATCCAGCCTGTTTTGCAAGGGCTCGTCCTGCAATACTCGCTAAAATCGACCGCCGCCAGAACCGTTGGTGATCAAAACTTCCAAATTCATCCCCACGGAGGTTTCGATATAATGAAAAGCTAAATGCGAGAACGGCGACAGCTTCTCGACCCAAAAGGGTGACACCTTGGGTCAGGCTGGTAATCTGATGTTGAATGCGGGCATAAAACCCAGAATTGGCCAGGCTGAGCAATTTTGCTGCAAACGCTGGATCGTGGCTAATGAGTTCCGCCATTTTTTTTGAATCGGCCTTTGTATCTTGGCACAGCGAGAGAATTTGTATAGCCAACACCGGGATGGATGGGAGAGTCCGGCAGTATTTCAATGACTGAAGAAATTCGGTATTCATGGGATATTTCCTTTCAACAATAATCGTCGTGGCCGAATCCTTTGTCTTGGCTCGAATTTCGAAAAAGTCTTGCTGTCGGATTTGGTGTTTTCACTCACAACCCTATCCAACAGTCATTAGCTTTTTCGTCGTTTGGCAAGATTTATTTTGAATGAACTTGCTTTTCATGAAAAAATTTAGGTTACCGAAAATACTATCGAACAACTGTTCCATGACCTTGAAAAGGACAAGAACACAGAACTTGATAGACTGGAATGAAACGCGACATAAACATACTCATGGTCGAAGAAGACCGCTATGAAGTGGATTGCCTCAAAGAAGCCATTACCGTCGGACAAATTCTTTCAGTCAATATTGAACAGGCGGAAGATGGGGATCAGGCCCTGGCCTACCTCCATCAAGAGTATCCATATCTGGATGCGCCCAGACCGGATGTCATTTTTCTAGATTTGAATTTACCTGGAATAACGGGGCGGGACTTACTCGATCAATTAAAACAGGATGATGCCATTGCCGGCATTCCCGTCGTGGCACTCACTCAAACGCATCAGGATAAGGAGGCGATTGACGCCTATTCCTTTGATCGAACCTGCTTTTTCTTTAAGAAACCAGACAGCTGCCAAGAATGGCTCTTGATCCTTAAATGCATAGAGGATGTCTGGCAAACAATTGTGCGATTTCCGTAAATGGTCAGAAACCACCCTCTCGAATTGTCTAAATTTTAAATAATTTCTGATCACACACTTCCAAGATATCTTCCTCTTGTCCTTGAGATACGATGAAGGTATTATTTCCCAACATGAAAAAATTTGTCCTTTGCTTTCTCCCAATTAGTGTTCTCATCTTCGCTACAAGCTGTGCATCCCTTCTGCTTCAAGTCGAACCACCAGAAGTTCTTGTTTCCAACGTGATACCGTTGGGAGGCACTTTTTTTGAACAACGCGTCCAAGTAGATTTGCGAGTGCGAAACCCGAATGACTTTGACTTGGATGTGACGGGCTTGGATTTTACGCTGAAGCTCAATAACCAAAAACTTGCCAGAGGATTAGCGAACAAGGCTGTGACCATTCCTCGGCTTGGCGATGCCATCCTGACAGTGGAAACGACAACCTCGACCCTCGACGTGTTAAGTCAACTCCTTCATCTCACATCAGGTAAAGACGTCACCTACCAAATTACAGGCGTTCTTCATGTACATGATATCCCGCTTCCCTTTGACAACAACGGGGTCCTGCTCGATACGAGTACACTTCAGCACTCGCCCATCGGAAATGAAATACGTAGGGACTAAAAGGAAAGAAGGGAAATAATTACAGGACCTTACTAGAATGCTTCGAAGTTCCTGGGGTTAAAATCCGGTACCGATACCAATTCCACCGCCGAAACCACCGCCGCCGCCGCCAAGACCCAAACCAACCCCGAACCCTGATTGTTGATTCTGAGCTTGCGCCTCCCACACGTGTATATGCTTTATCGCAATGGTTGGATAGCGATATTCCGTTTCATCAAGTTTGGCGGTTGCGATACCTGTCACCTCACCTACAATGGTAACCTGAGGTTGATCCGACAAGGTGGCTGGATCAAGAAACGTTTTTTCATAGGCAAGGAATCGTCCCTGTGAAGACGTGCGCTGAGAGGATGGTCTTTCGGCATCGATCAAGGGGAGCTGCAACACCTCAATGCGGGTGGCATCAGGCAACCGTGTGGCTTGGAGTACCTGGCCTCCCAATACCACCAGTTTCCCCACATGGGCATCAGGATTTTCGAGGAGCTGTTCAAATGACACGGTCTTGTCAATTTGGGGAGCGAGTGATTCGGGGATCGGCTTGGGTCCGCCGGCGCAACCAGAACTCAAAACCAGGAACACCGACAAGACTCCGAAACAAAGATTTTTCATGCCCGAACTATACCACACAAACCAATATCTGGAAATATTTTTCATGGGCGCCAGACAGTAACCCAACCACACATTGAAGGCCAAACATGAGAGGTAAAGTTACTCCCGTCCGCCCTTCAACTTGGCGTCTAGTGCACTCCAGCGCTCATACAGTTGCTCAACGTGACGTTTGGCCACGGCTAACGCGTCAAACGCGTCTTGGAGTTGTACATGATCTGAGACGACTTTTGGATCCTCAACTTTCTTCTGACAACTTTCCACATCCGTTTCGGCCTGAAGTATCGTCGCCTCAAAGGAATCGTATTCCTGCTGCTCTTTGTAGGACAGTTTTTTATTCGAAGATCGCTTTGATCGACCACTGCCAGATTGAGAGCCACCTTTCCCGTCGCGGCTCTGAGATTCACGTCGAAGCCATCGCTCCCATTGCTGATATTCGGCAAACAAACCATGGTTGCCAGTGCCATCAAGCCCCACAAATTGCGAGCATACGCGGGTCAACATGTATCGATCATGCGTGACCAACACAAGGGTACCTGGAAAATCTTGGAGGCTTTCCTCTAACACTTCACGAGTGGGAATATCTAAATCATTGGTCGGTTCATCCACAATCAACACATCGGCAGATTGCAACATGAGCCGCGCAATCAAGGCCCGCGATTGCTCTCCCCCGGAGAGAAGTTCAATCGGCAAATCTAATTGCTCAGGCTGAAAGCGAAAGCGTTTGGCCCAGGCGGCCAGATGCACTGTGCGATCACGATACATGACCGTATGTCCTGTGTCTGACAATGTTTTGCGCAACGTTTCTTTGGGATTCAGTTGTTCACGGTGTTGGTCGAAATACACAACTTTTAATGCATCAGCATGACTCACCGTTCCCTGGTCAGGTTCAATGGTTTTCGCCAATAATTTAAGCAGTGTGGACTTTCCCGAACCATTGTGTCCAAGAATACCGATAGCAGTTCCCGGAGACAGGACCAACTCAAAATCACGCAAGAGGGTTTTGTCACCATAGGCTTTAGAGAGATGTTCTGCTGCAATTAATCGTTTGGTTTTTCGCCCAGACCCCACAAAATCAATGTCCGTCCCCTCTTGCTTTAACCGGGCCTTGGTCTCGGCCAGCTCAGCCTGTAGGGCATGAGCGGTGTCCACGCGATATTTCGCTTTCGTGCTTCTCGCCTTAGGTCCCCGACGAAGCCATTCTTCTTCCCGTCGCACTTTACCGGCTAAGGTTTGGGCTTGTTGTGATTGGGACTCCTGGAACGCGGCTCGCTGTTCCAGAAAATCACTATACGATCCGTTGACCTGGAAAATCCCTTCCACGTATCGGCTATTCAATTCGGCAATTTTATTCGTCCCATGGTCTAATAACCACCGATCGTGGCTGACCATCACCCAGGGCCATGGAGTTTGAGCCATAAGTGATTCGAGCCATGACAACCCATCAAAATCAAGATGATTCGTCGGCTCATCAAGGAGCATAATATCTGGAGACTGGACCCATCCACAGGCAATCGCCAAGCGCTTCTTCCATCCCCCCGAGAGCGGGCCCACGATGATTCCACCATGATCAAATCCTGTCCGACCTAAGACCTCTTGAGTGCGCACCAAACATTCGTCGAGAGGCACCCCCGCAGCCTCTCCCGCTTGTTCAATGACTTCAGCCACCGTCGCTTGATCTGGAAATTCGGCTTGTTGTGGAACATAGGCCACTCGCAAATGTTGGCGTCGAGTCACCGTGCCTTCGCCCGTCTGTTCCAACCCTGCCAGGATCTTCAACAGCGTAGACTTTCCGGCCCCATTCGGCCCCACAATTCCCAGCCGGTCCTTCTCTTCCACGCCAACCGTCAGATTGGCAAACAGTTGTTTGGCGCCAAAGGATTTTGAAATTTGTTGACAATGAATGAGCGCAGCCACGAAACCTCCATTACTTTTTTGTACGCTGTGTATAGGGTATATCCAAGACATTGAGCAAGATGGTAGAGTAACCGTCTTGTTCACCATAACGATTCCAGGACCTTTTTCTTATAGAGGTATTATGAACTTCGATCCAGCCATCGCCGCCCAACAAGCCCTTCACCGCGCTCAAGATCACGATGAATTGGGGAAATTTTCAGAGGAAATCGCCGAGACAGAAGAGACGTTTTCCTCCGATGCTGGTTCCGAAGCCAAGCAAGCCTATGAACGCCTTCAAGAAATCGGTGAACAATTACCTGAAGCTCCAGGGTATCAAGAGTTTTTGATTTATATCACCTGGCAACAGGTGACCGAGGAAACCATTCCTCGTCATTTCCAGAAGGGGTTGCACCTCTGCAACCAATTCCTCGCACGCTTTGGAGAGCCTTTGAAAGATTCAGTGACTTTGAATCAAATTCTGGATATTCAGGAGTCCTTTCAAGGTGGACTCGGGGTTCAGGAATCGCTCATTCCAGAATTTGATGAAGATGCCTTCGCTGGCGGAGATTGATCAGGAGAGACAGGAAATAATGGTCCCACAATCTTTGGAGACCCCTACCCGATTATGACCACCAACGCCTCGGGGCAACAATGACGATTTATCATATTTGAGATCTGCCAAGCGAGCATGCTCCGGGAGGCCCAATCCATAATCGCCGCCAGATAGACAGACCTCTTGGCACGGGTTGTGAGGCATAATCCTTGGGGCTATCCGAGAAAAACAAAATACGTCTTGCCAAGAAAAATGCCCGTGTTTTGTAAGCTTCTTCACTGAGAGACCTTAATACCCCAAACGCCGCTCAGTTGCATTTTACCCCCCCATAGAGTAGAATGATCGTTCGGTTGGCCCTCTCATACGGAACACGCCCACTACCGACAGTCCCTGCCGGTATCTCCGCTAAACCTCGTGCAGTAGGCCGCATTTTTTCTCCGGATTTCCCGGAAACATATCTGTGCGAATTCTACAGTATTGTCCCAAACACCTTTAAGACATTAGGAACTTGGAATATGTCAAATCAAAAACGACGAAAAGACGTTCGCAATGTAGCCATCATCGCCCATGTGGATCATGGAAAAACCACGATTGTTGATGCATTGCTGAAACAAACCGGGGCACATATCTTTAAAGATGGCGAAACCGTCATCATGGATTCCAACCCTCTGGAAAAAGAGCGCGGCATCACAATCTTTTCCAAAAATGCCTCCCTGCGATACAAAGACACGCTCATCAATATTGTCGATACGCCAGGCCATGCAGATTTTGGCAGCGAGGTGGAACGCATCCTTCGATTGGTAGACGGGGTCGTCCTTTTAGTGGATGCCTTTGAAGGCCCCATGCCGCAAACAAAGTTTGTCTTAAAAAAATCTCTGGAACTTCACCTCAAACCCATTGTCGTCATCAATAAAATCGACCGACCCAATGCACAACCCAATGCCGTCGTCGATCAAACGTTTGATCTCTTTTGTGAGCTGAATGCCACAGACGAACAGTTGGATTTTCCCATTGTCTTTGCCTCGGGAAAAGAAGGACGTGCAACCATGGATTTGGAGGACGATAATCGAGACATGAAGCCGTTACTCGACACGATTATTCATCGGGTATTACCGCCCGTGGCTGACCTTGAAAAACCCTTTCAAATGCTGGTCACCATCCTGGAGTACGATACCTACATTGGTCGGATTGCCGTAGGTCGGATTGTCCATGGAACGATTCGCGTTGGTGACCCCGTGATCCTCATTACACGTGAGGGAAAACATATTCGTAATAAAGTCACCAAAATTCTGGCCTACCAGGGGCTGGCTCGTGTCGAACGTGACATCGCCCTGGCAGGGGATATTATTTCCTTAGCCGGGATTGCAGAGGTTCGTGTTGGAGAGACCTTAGCTTCACCGGTCAATCCCGTGGCCTTGCCAACGGTCAATGTGGATGAGCCAACTATTTCCATGAATTTTTCTCATAACACCAGCCCGTTATCCGGAAAAGATGGTGGAAGGTTTCTTACCTCACGACACATTCGAGAGCGCTTGGCCCATGAAGCCATGATGAACGTCGGGATCAAGGTCGAAGAAGCCGATGGCGGTGAACGATTTAAAGTGTCTGGTCGTGGGGAATTACATTTGGCCATCTTAATTGAAACCATGCGCCGCGAGGGATATGAATTGGAAGTCTCCCCGCCCAAAGTCATTTTCAAGGAAATCGATGGTGATTTGCTTGAACCAATCGAAGAAGTGGTGATTGAAGTAGATTCAGGATACCAAGGTGGCGTCATTGAGACCTTAGGCAATCGGCGAGCTGACATGAAGGATATGCAGATGACTTCCGTTGGCACCATTCGCATGGAATTTCATATTGCCTCACGAGCCTTGCTTGGATTTCGCAATGAATTACTCATGATGACCCGAGGAACAGGCGTCATGTCACAAATCTTTTTTGAATATCAACCCTTCAAAGGAGAAGTCCCTCATCGACCCGCTGGCGTCCAAATTTCTCACGGACCGGGGAATGCTGTGGCCTATGCACTGTGGGGCTTACAAGATCGTGGAGAAATTTTCATTCATCCTGGGGATCCCATGTACGAAGGCATGATTCTTGGGGTCAACAATAAAGGACAAGACCTAGTCGTCAATGCTATTCGTGAGAAGAAACTGACGAATATTCGGGCAGCCGGCACCGATGAAGCCATTCATCTGTCCACTCCACGAGAAATGACGCTGGAATATGCATTAGAATTTATCGAGGACGATGAGTTGGTGGAGGTCACCCCCAAACACATCCGCCTTCGCAAGCGTTACCTCACCGATAACGAACGACGCCGACACCAGGCCAGTACACGCTCCGCCAATGCTAGCGCTAGCGCAAAAGGATAACACTTCAGACCCTGGGCTCATAAGGAAATTCGCGAGTATTTCCTTATGAGCCATAAGTCAACGAGTACACTAACACCACCAACATTGTTTGGAGGGATAGCACGACAGGTACTGTTGACGGATATTTTAAATTTTTAAAACTCACATAAAATTCTATCAATTCATGGGCGATATTTGCCTTCTGAATCCAGCCTTTCTGCATTGTGTGCCAACTTGCAGGGCCTGCTATTTTCTTCGTATCATCCAAACAAGACAATTTTTTGATGTTTCATATGATGGAGTCATTTATGCTTTTTTTGCGTTCCAAGACTATTGATTCTACGCGGTTTTTACAGCGACCTTTCATTTCTCAACTGTCGGCATCTATGAAATTCATCGCCATATTTTTGATGGGTGCCCTTGTTCCTGCTCTCATGCTGGGAATGAACTCCAGCGCCTCTGCCGAAGAAGCTGGCGAACTCAAAGAACTCCCTCGAGCCGTGCTGAAACACATTCCGCCGGTCTACAAGGAATGGACTTTTGAAAAAAACGATCATAAGACCTTTCCTCCAGGATTTCATACAGAAACCTTGGGAACCGGCCGACCTGGGGAATGGACCATCGTGACAGAACAGGATGCCCCAAGTCGCACGCATGCGTTACGACAAGCTTCTCCCTGTCCATCCAATACCTGCTTTCAACTACTCCTTAACGAGGATATTCGCACCAAATATATTGATCTCTCCGTCCAAATTCTTTCGGACTTGGGTACCCCAACATCTGGTGCTGGGTTGATCTTTAATGCCCAAAGCAAGAAAAACTTTTTGGCAGTTCTCGTCTACCCTGCGACGAATACGGTAAAAGTCTTTGAATTTATCGACGGTGTGGCAACCATGTTGAAAGAAGAAGCCGTGATTCCACAAAAAAGAACCAGGTGGCATTTTCTTCGAGTTCACCTGTCTTCCATTGTCAGCAGAGAAGTGGTCGAGGTGTCTTTTGATAACCAGTTTATTATGTCCATAGAACCGAAGGATTTGAAAATTGGGCACTTAGGCCTTATCACAATGGGCGATGGCACTTTTGCGTTTGATAATTTACGGGCGGTGGAACTTCACACGGGAAACCCGATTTCACGACCACCCGCATATTAACGAAATTAGACTGCGGGCTAATCCATGCTGAAATGATCGTGAAGCGAAATCTGACTAGAAAGCAGTGTTTTTTCTATTACGCTTCACGCATAACGCTTCACGATTCACGCTTCTTGACAATAGGCCTGATCAAGGAGATCTAAAAGATCAGCAGGATTATCTGCAGTATGAATGAGCCGGCGATTTTCTTGAGTCACAAAACCTTCTTCGACTTGATGGTCAACAAACAAGAGCAGTGCATCAAAAAACCCATCAGCGTTTAAGAGCCCACAAGGCTTTTGCTGAATTCTTAATTGGTGCCACGTGATCATTTCACAAAACTCTTCCAATGTGCCATACCCACCAGGCAATGCAATAAACGCATCAGACAAATCAGCCATTAAGGCTTTCCTCTCATGCATTGATCCCACAATATGAAGTTTCGTCAGATCCTGCCGGGCTAATTCTTTTTCCACCATAAATTCAGGGATGACCCCCTGCACTTCACCTTGGCCGTCCAACACCGTTTCTGCAATAACACTCATGAGGCCGATATTCCCCGCACCATAGACTAATCCTACATTACGACGAAGCAGCTCCTCTCCCATCGCTTTGGCTAGCTCCTGGTATCTGGGAGTTGTTCCATTAGACGATCCGCAAAACACACACACGCGTTTCATAGAAACCCTTTCTATAGGTAAGCATAGTCGTCCTAGTAAAATCAGTGTTTGAAACTGGCAACGAATGAAGGACTAGGATGAGCCGTTGAAAGATATTTTCAGGAGGGAATAGGGATCAATGCTGGCTCCGTTGAGTCGAACGCCCCAGTGAAGATGCGGCCCCGTGGCCCGACCCGTCGCGCCAACTTTTCCTATCGGGTCACCTTTCTCAACCATCTGGCCTTGTGTGACATCGACCTCAGATAAATGAAAATACATGGAAAAAAGACCGAGACCATGGTCGAGGATCACGCCTTTTCCGGTAAAAAAATGGTCCATGGCAAGCCGAACGATGCCGCGATTCATCGCCACAACCGGCGTACCATCTGGTGCCGCGATATCTTCCCCGCTGTGTGGTCGCTTGGATTCCCCATTGATCACACGTCGGCTTCCAAATCTTCCTGAAACCCGTCCCTGAACTGGCTCGATAAAGCTGCTGTTCCAGAGGGGATCTGGCAAGGCAGTGTCGAAGGCGTGGTGAAGAATCTTTGCCTCCTGCTTCACACGCACAAGGGTCTTACTGTCGAGATCAACCATCTTTTTTGGCAGTTTCAAATGTTGGACTTTGTAATCTTCCTTCATCAACAACACGGTAACCTTATGCCGGTCCTTATGATCGGGATATTCCACCTGAATCCCCAAGTCATGCTGCCCAGGCTTGTCTTGCATATCCAGCCCCAATAATCCGACATAGTTCCCTGTCCCCTTTGGGAAAAACATAATTTCCCGGTCTAGCAAGTGGCCAACGACTTTGATTGGCTCCCCTTTTACAGGCACCGTGACCACCACGACTTCGCCCTGCTTACCACTCAGCTGGCCATGGGCTCCGGCGGGAAGATCTTGGATGTGGGGGAAAAAATTAAGAGGAAAGATACTGGCAACCAGAACAGCAAGCACCAAGAACATTCGGCTTTTGATTCGTATCATGTGTGGGAATGAAAAAAGTAGATATTGTGATTAGGGATACAGACGAGCAGAGGGCACTTGAGCGAGTAACTCATCAACTCGTCGATTGAACGCCGTAAATGGATCCATGCAAAGAATCGTTTCTTCCCAATATCCATTGAGTTTCAAGTAGGTCCAATCCACAGTATACGAACGATTCTTCGCTCTGGCAAATCGAATAAAGTCCCCGCGCACCTTGGCTCGCGTGGATTGAGGAGGAACCGTCATCGCTCGTTCAATAGCCTGTTCATCAATAATTTTGGCGACTTTCCCATGCGATTCCAAAATGTAATACAAGCCTCGTTTTCGATTCACGTCATGGTATTGTAAATCCATCATCGCAATACGAGGATCATCCAGACCACAATGTTTCCGCTCGGCGTAGCATTCCATCAACCATTTTTTGGTGACCCAGTCCACCTCTTTGACTAATTGCATGGGATCATCATCCAGAGCATTCAACACGCGTTCCCATTCTTGCAACACGTCGGCCATGACCTTATCAAACGGTTGGGTGGGCAAATATTCTTGAGCACGCTCTAAATACATGCGTTGAATTTCAAGCGCACTCATCTCACGGCCATCATCCAATTTCACACATTTTTTTAGCGTGGGATCACGAGAAATCTCACGAATGGCTTTGACCGGATCTTCAAGCTCAATACCAGGAACATAAAACCCATCCTCGATCATGGACAACACTAAGGCAGCAGTCCCCACTTTAAGATAAATGGAAAACTCAGACATATTGGAGTCGCCTAATATGATATGCAGCCGTCGGAATCGTTCGGCATCGGCATGGGGCTCATCACGGGTATTAATAATGCTTCGAGACGATGTCGTCGATGAGGAAGTTTTTTCATGGATGTGTTGTGCACGCTGAGAAATAAAAAATTGCGGTTTCCCGGAAATTTTCAGCACTTTTCCGGATCCTGAAAAAATCTGCCTGGTCACAAAAAATGGAATGAGCTGCTCGGCAACCTTCCAGAAATCCACATCACGTCGCATCAGAAAGTTTTCATGACTCCCATAGGTATTCCCGAGAGAGTCTGTATTGTTTTTGAAGATAAAAATTTCTCCAGACAGTCCCTCTTCTCGCAGCCGTTCTTCTGCCGCTGGCAGGCATGATTCTAAAATTCGTTCGCCGGCTTTTTCATGCACGAGAAGTTCTAAAATATCATCGCATTCTGGGGTGGAATATTCAGGATGACAGCCCGTGTCTTGATAAAAGCGAGCGCCATTCGTCAGGAAGGCATTCGACGGCCAACTATTAGGAATGAGACCCTCAAAAATATATCCAAGAATTTTTTCAATGGGCAGATAGACACGCCCGTTGGGAGAGAACGTCAACCCATATTCACACTCAAGACCAAATATACGTTTCATCATAATCACACCTTCAAAAATTGCCTAAGGCAGCATACACCTCACCCCGCTCCGCCTTCAACCGATTCCACCTGATCAATACGCCAAAAAGCGCATCGTTTATGGCATTTTTTTGACCGGTCAGGCCAGCATGGATTCTTGGCACCCAGCATGTTCAACATACCGCAGGTGCCTGAGGAATTTTTCCAATTGGAATTTCGCGAAAGAACGATTTAGGAAAGAAGAGAGGAAAATTCGTCTTCCAACAGACGTCGAAATTTTCGACCAAGTCGATTCCGGTCTAGAGTTGCCACCTCTAACCCATCGGGCTGGAGATCTTGCTCAGACACAGACTTTAAAGATTTCACGCAATGGTTGAGCGCCGCATGTAAATCCATGAGGGGTTCGCTTGCACCTTTTTGTAGCGCTGCGAGTAAGGCTTCAGCACGCCCTCCGATGGCGACAAATGACCGCTCATGAAAAATCGTTCCATCAAACGCGATACGAAAGAGTTCATTCTCACCAGGATGTTCACCAACTTGGGCTAAAAGAATTTCCACTTCATAGGGCTTCATCTCTTGACTGAAAATGGTGCCTAATGTTTGGGAATACCCATTGGCCAGTGAACGTGCCGTCACATCCTCACGGCTATACATAAACCCTTTTAAGTCCGCATGTTGAATGCCCGCTTTTCGTAGATTTTCAAACTCACTGTATTTACCCGCGCCCGAGAAGGCGATGTTGTCATAAATTTCAGACACCTTGAATAACGACGTACTGGGATTATCAGCCACGAGCAAGACCCCATCCTGATATTCCATGGCAATGATTGAACGTCCTTTGGCAATGCCTTTTTTGGCATATTCTGCCTTATCCTGCATCAATTGTTCGGGAGAAACGTAGTAGGGCATTGACATAATTAATCCTGCTTTGCTCTGGTCCGAGCCAGTTCATCGCATAGAGAAGCTATCCGAGATTCTTCAACATCTCGCACTCCTGTGACATCGATGAGTTTCATGGTTGGAAATATGCGGCGGAACATATCTGGACCGCCCGTCCCGACATCTTCTTCTGCTGCACTAAAGAGTGCTTGTAAGGCAAGACGAATCGCCTCTTCTTCAAGGAGCATGCGTCGATACCGTTCCTTGATGGTCACTTTGGCGTCTTTTCCGCCAGACCCAATCGAATGGTAATCAATTTCTTCGTATCGTCCACCCGTCACATCATATTTAAAAATTCGCCCTTGCCCAAGTTTGAAATCAAACCCGACAAATAATGGAACCACCACAAGCCCCTGCATCACCATTGGTAAGTTCGCTTTGACCATTTGCCCTAATCGATTCGCTTTTCCCACACAGGTCAACGACACCCCATCGAGTTTTTCGTAATGCTCGAGTTCAATACTGAAAAGTTTCGCCATTTCGATACATGGTCCAGCTGCACCAGCAATCGCCATGGCAGAATGGCTATCGGTTTTAAAAACTTTTTCCATGGTACGCGCAGCCAATTGGTAGCCTTCCGTCGCTCGTCGATCCCCTGCAATGACGACACCGTCCGCATATTTAATGGCCAGCACGGTCGTCCCATGCGTAACCGAAGCCAGATAGCCACGTTGTACATCGTCAATAGATAAGGGGTTTGGTAACGAACCACCCCAACGCGCGGCTGGGGTCAGCTCTGGTCGAGTTTGTAACAGATGGTCAAAAAAACTCGAACTCTGCAAATATGACGGCGGTGTTGAATTCATCCAATTCATAATAAAAAGACTCAATCAAAAAAAGGTTACTGTGACGAAATTATTTTTCAGTGGAAGACAATTTTGAAAACAAGTCCTCAGGCGTTTCGACCCCATCCATTAATTCATGGGTCAACTCACGTGTTCCTCGAGTTGGGTCCATCAAGGGAATACGTTTAATAGTATCATTGCCCATATCAAACAAGACCGAGGTCCAACTCATGCCATAAATATGTTTGGGAAATTTCTTCAGACATAGGCCTCGAAAATACGCCCGAGACCCATTCGGAGCCGTATGTTCAGCCTTTTGAATTTCTTCATCATCGAGCAAACGGTCGATCCGGTTCCCACGCTCAAGAGTGTAATACAGACCTTTGGCAGGGCGAACATCATGGTATTGGAGATCCATGAGCGCCACGCGTGGATCTTTCCACCCACAGCCTTTACGCTCGATATATGATTCGATCATGTGTCGCTTGGCCACCCAGTCCAACTCTCGATCCAGTAACATGGGATCTTTTTCCAAGGTATCCAGAACGGATTCCCATCGGACGAACACATCCTTTGTCGCTGGGCTGAGATCATGACAGGCGTAGAATTCATGCGCGGCATGTAAAAATTCACGTTGGATGGCAATCGCCGTGGTCATCTGTCCATTACTCAGCCTCACGTCTTTTTTCACTGACAGGTCTCGTGAGACAGCCTTGATAGCTGAGACAGCATCATCCAGCTCAATATTGGGCAACGTCGCTCCACCTTCAAGCATGTCCATGACAATAGCTGTAGTCCCAACCTTCAAATACGTGGGGATCTCCGCCATATTAGCATCACCGACAATGACATGATGACGACGATATCGGGAGCCATCGGCATGAAATTCATCACGGGTATTGACAATTGGCCTTTTCACCATGGTATTGAGGTCAACCAAACACTCAAAAAAATCCGACCGCTGGGCTATCTGATAATTAACGGGAGAGGTCCCGTTTTCTGCACCAACTTTTCCCGATCCGGCAAAAATCTGGCGGCTCACAAAAAATGGTAATAATGTTTTAATAATTTTTTCAAAAGGCACTGACCGGGCTAACAGATAGTTTTCATGATACCCGTAACTATTCCCTTTCCCGTCGGAGTTATTTTTATACACGGCATATTGCGCTTCGCCGGCATTTTGATTCATCAGCGTTAAACTTTTGGCGGCAATCAGTTCTCCCGCACGTTCGTAGGCCACAAGTTCACGAGGATTACTGCACTCGGGAGTGCAATACTCGGGATGCGCACCATCGACATACCACCGACCGGCATTGGCTAAGACCTTATTGAGTTGTCGATTATATTGAGGGCCAGGACGTTCTCGCTCCCCTTCGATTTCAAACCCACGCGCATCGAGCAAGGGATTTTCGTTTTCGTAATCCCACAATGCGTGCGGAACAGGGAGAGACGGATAACACCCTATGAGGTGGAGAGAGTTCGAAACAGGGTCGGATTGTGGGGCATGGCGAGCAGCGATACCAAATTCAGTTTCTGTTCCAAGGATACGATGCAAGGGAGCCTCATGTGCACACAAATATTAGCTATTAGAAATAATGGCCGGCGCTCACAGTTTCAATTTCACGCGATTCTTCTGGCCCCAGGACCAATGTCCGAACATGAACGATTTTTTCACCTTTTTTCCCAGAAATGCGAGCCCAGTCATCAGGATTAGTCGTATTCGGAAGGTCTTCATGGGCTTTAAACTCCTCACGGATGGCCCGTTGAAAATCTTCTTCCTTCAGCCCTTTCTCGCCTGTAGCAATCGCTCGTTTGACGGCAGATTTTTTTGCACGCGAGACCACACCTTCAATCAGCGCTCCACTTGAAAAATCTTTAAAATAGAGGGTTTCTTTTTCTCCATTCGCATAGGTCACTTCAAGATAGCGATTCTCTTCGGACAACGCATACATCGAGTCGACGGTATACGCGATCAACCGCTCGACAACTAGAGATCGATCCCCCTGATCTCGATCAACTTCTTCTTTAGCTAAAGGGAGGTCACTGGTGAGGTATTTTGCAAAAATATCCTTCGCGCTTTTTTGGTCAGGTCTCGGAATTTTCACTTTCACGTCCAAACGACCAGGCCGTAGCACTGCGGGATCAATGAGATCCTGCCGATTACTGGCCCCAATCACAATCACATTTTGCAACCGTTCCACCCCATCAATCTCGGCTAAAAACTGTGGGACGATTGTTGATTCCATATCTGAGGAAATCCCGGAACCCCGCGTGCGAAAGAGCGCATCCATTTCATCGAAAAAGACGATGACGGGATTTCCTGTCGCAGCCTTATCTCGGGCTTTGGCAAACACTTCACGAATTTGACGCTCAGATTCACCAACGTACTTGTTCAACAACTCCGGACCTTTAATATGGAGAAAGTAACTCCGCACATCTTTTCCTGAAAGATGCTTAAGCTTTTTGCCAATGGAATTAGCCACGGCTTTCGCAATCATGGTTTTCCCGCAGCCAGGGGGGCCATAGAGCAACACACCTTTTGGTGGCGAGAGTTTATGCTCAAGAAAGAGGTCAGGGTGAAGAAAGGGTAGTTCAACTGCGTCCGTGATTTGTTCAACTTCATTTTGGAGCCCACCGACATCCTCATATCCCACATCGGGCACTTCCTCAATCACCAGTTCTTCAATTTCCGATTTAGGAATTTTTTCAATCACATAGCCAGATCGCGCATCGAAGAGTAAATGATCGCCGACGCTCAACCTCTCATGCAATAGCGGTTCGCCTAACTCCACCACTCGCTCTTCGTCATGATGTAACTGAATCAGGACTCGAATATCATCCAAGCGATCCTTTAAGCGAACCACTTGTCCTTGCGGATCAAACCCACGAGCTTCAATAATATTCAGGGCCTCATTTAAGATAACTTCCTGCCCCTTTCGTAAGGCTTTCCCTGGAATCGAGTCATGGACACTCACACGCATCTTCCGACCAGAGACATACACATTGGCCGTTCGATCGTCATTTAGACTACAAAATAGCGCATAGGGGGAAGGCGGGGCTGTCAGCTTTTCAATTTCTGCTCGAAGGGATTCAATTTGAGTTTTGGCGTCTTGGAGAGTCGTCACGAGTTTTTCATTTTGCTTTTGCGACTGCTGCAATTTCATTCTGATTTCATACAGTTGCCGTGTCTCCACCTCAAGTGATTGCAGCTCACTTCTCAGCTTCTCAAGTTCACGATCATAGTCTTCGTGTTTTCGAAATCCCATAAGAACTTTACCTAAGCATTAGAATGTAAACAAACTTCAGTGACAAGCAATAAAAACGCGGGGATTTATTTACTTGACGATTTCCAGTAAAACCACCAATAGGCCCGTCGTTAAAGGAGAAAACGACTCGGCTCATTCCTCAATGCAACCGTGAGGAATTCTAGCACCGGTTTTCAGAAAGAAGCAATAGAATTGATGGGGATTTCACACTAAGGAGATACGCCAAGTTGCGTAGTATAGTGCTTGACGATTTCAGCAGGCGTGGTTGATTGAAAGATTGAAGAGATTACGGCAACCCCAGAAGCTCCGGTATTTTTTATGGCTGCCACTCGTGACACACTCATGCCACCAATAGCGAAAATCGGAATCTCGCAACGTTGGCAAGCTTCTTCAAGAATCGTCGTGCCTAGAGGAGATCCATACGCGCGCTTGGAAGGCGTATCATAAATCGGGCCAAGGACAATAAAACTGGCTCCCTCTTTTTCACGCTGAACAGCTTCGTCCACAGAATGTACGGAAACCCCGATCAAACGATCGGGGCCCAAGCAATCTCTCACCTTATTAATTGGCAAACTATTCCCTCGCAAGTGCACACCATGGGCACCAGTAGCCAGCACCACGTCAACACGATCGTTGATAAGAAAAGGAACGTGGTAACGTTCAGCCCATGGCAGGATTGTTTGAGCCCACGTTAATAACGTACGGGTCGGAAGATCTTTCTCGCGAAGTTGGAGCATCAACCCTCCTTCTGAAATAATATTCTCCAGAACAGAGAGAAACTCCCCTGCGCCAATCTGATGACGATCTGTCACGACGTAAAGAGGAGGAAGATGGGTGGTAGGCATGAAAGGGGGCAATTCAAAATAATCGTGAGTCATCATCCATGCTGCGTCATACGTTAAGACAAACCTGACACACTTAACGGATCACGCATGCCGTTTGACTACAACATGCCTTCAATCGTGGTGCTGGCGGTGGCATAGAGTTTCCGAGGAATGCGCCCAGCCCGATATGCAAGCCTTCCTGCCTCAATGCCATACTTCATGGCTTCCGCCATCATAATCGGATCTTGGGCTCCAGCAATGGCCGTATTCATCAATACGGCATCAGCGCCAAGCTCCATAGCCAAGGCCGCATCTGAGGCCGTACCGACTCCAGCATCCACGATCACCGGCACCTTAATGTTTTCAAGAATGATCTTCAGATTGTAAGGATTTCGAATACCCAAGCCTGATCCAATCGGTGCCGCTAAGGGCATCACCGCCGGGCATCCAATATCCACAAGTTTTTGCGCCACGATTGGATCATCATTGGTATAGGGCAACACGATGAACCCTTCCTTGATAAGAATTTTTGCGGCCTCAAGAAGGCCAGCCGTATCAGGAAACAATGTTTTTTCATCACCGATCACTTCGAGTTTCACAAGATCGGATATCCCTGCGGCTCTGGCAAGCCTCGCGTATCGTACGGCATCCTCGACGGTATAACAGCCGGCGGTGTTAGGAAGAATGGTATATTTCTTTGGATCGATGTAATCCAAAAGATTTTCAGAATGGCGATCAGTGATATTCACCCTTCGCACGGCAACGGTCACCACATCTGCTCCCGACATCTCGATGGCCTTTTGTGTTTCAACGAAATCTTTATACTTCCCGGTTCCTACCCACAAACGGGACCGAAATTCACGCCCAGCAATAGTTAAACGATCTGTATTCATTATGTTCTCGATCTTAAAGGTTAAGGGTACCCCTCCACAAAGGTACCAGAGATTAGAGGCCTGCCCATACATTTATCAGAGGAACAGGATCTATCGATCCTCCACCGATAAAACTCATGACTTCTACCCGATCATGGTCTTTCAATATACGGGTTTCAAAATCACGTTTATCCATAATTTCCAAATTGATTTCGACCGCCACCTGATCCAATCGAATGTCTAATTTTTGCAAAAGACCACCAACAGATGTCTCCTCTTCTACCTCATGCGGTTCGCCATTTAATTGAATGTTCATCGGGCTAATGTTCTGAATCCACGATGGGGGGAAAAGCCATTTTCGGATCACACGGACATATCAAAAGACATCCTACGAGACCCCGGAAATACTTGTCAATGGATTCACAGTGAGTGCGAATCGATCGATTGGAAAGCCAACAAGGTTGGCATAGCAATCCTTATCCGCCAAAGATATAATCGGTGAGAAACGAATCATGTTCTGCCCTATCGAAGACTCCACCAAAATGCATCAAACCAACATCACCATCGCCAATCTCTTCCTGACCATGGCGGAACTTTTACAAAAGGAAGAGGCCAATCCGTATCGAGTCCGCGCCTATCGTCGAGCCTCAGCTACTCTTGCAGGGCTTGAGGAAGATATCGCCAGTATCGTTCAACGAGGGGATGTGGATTCGCTGCCTGGCATAGGAAAAGACTTGGGCGGAAAAATTCAAGAGTACCTTAAAACTGGCACCATTCGCGCGTATGAAGATCTGAGTACGCCGCTACCGGAGCTCCCCAAACAATGGCTTTCACTTCCTGGATTTTCCGAACCCATTATCCACGACCTTTACTTTCGATTAGGGATTCACTCCCTCGACGATCTTGAGGCCCTTGCATCTTCTCATTTACTACGTACACGGCCTGGAATCACGGCAACTACGGAAGAATTACTGGAGGCCATCAGATCACTCCGTGAGAAGTCCACCACTGATTGACGCACATGGGAGGTCTTTGCTAGGTTGGCTGCCGATTCAAATACTGTCGTCGGAAATTTCTAATTATTGAAGTACGAGAGGATCCAAACAAGATGGCTATTTCAGCATTTGTGATGGTAGATGTCATTGGAGATCATACAAAGAGTGCGTGTAAAACCATTACCAGAATTCCAGGGGTAAAACACGTTTATGGCATCACCGGGCCTTACGACATCATCGTCGACATTGAGGCGGAATCGCTGGAAGAATTAAACGATTTAGTGCTATCCAGAATGAGAAGTGTTGATGGAGTCCGAAAAACCACCACGGCTATTGTCCTCAACGTCCTAAACGTCTGAATTGCGTCCCCTCAAAGCGGACGCAATTCCTTAAAGACTTTCCACGTTTTCAACAATTCAATGGCCTTTTGAAGTTGCACATCCTTCTTCATAAATTCCGCTTCAAGGGCTTTCAAATCTTTCTCCTTGTCTTCTGAGGCTTCAGTCCCACCTTTTTTCTCTGGCGTGGATACTGCCACGGCATCTTCCCCAGGGTTTCCAGCAGCCGAAGACTTCTCCTGCGCTACGATAATGGGCTTTGGTTCAATCACGATATCTGGTTTCACTCCCACATTGTGGATGGACTCCCCACGCGGAGTATAATATTTTGCCGTCGTCAATCTGAGTCCTGACCCATCGGAGAGTGGGAGAATGGTTTGAACGGAACCCTTGCCGAAAGTCGTCATCCCAATGATGACGGCCTTCCCCCAATCTTGCATTGCAGCAGCCACAATTTCCGACGCACTCGCGGAGCCTTGATTGACCATCACAATCATCGGATATTCATAATGTTCCGATTGCAGTCGAGCCCGGTATTCATCTTTCCGCCCATCCCGACCTTTAATCGACACCACTAATTTATCTGATTCAAGAAATTGTTCAGACACTCCTACCGCCGCTGACAACAAACCACCAGGATTATTTCGCAAATCGAGAATGAGTCCCTGAATATTTTTTTCTTTAAGCTCGGCTAATTCCCTTCCTAAATCCTCAGCCGTGGCCTCTTGAAATTGAGAAATACGGACGTATCCAATGCGTTCATCAAGCACTCGTGACCGGACACTTTGAATTTTTATCGTATCCCGAATGAGGGTAAACTGCAGGGGAGTTTTTGAACTTTCCCGTTCCACGGTCAACGTGACCTTGGTCCCTTTGGGTCCTCGCATCTTTTGAACAGCTTCCATCAACGTCAAGTCTTTGGTCGGCGCATCATCGACCTTGATGATAACGTCTCCAGATTCAATGCCTGCGGCGTGCGCTGGAGTATCTTCAATAGGCGAAATCACCGTAATACGGCGATCTTTGACGCCGATTTGAATACCTAGTCCACCAAATTCACCTCTGGTCTCAACCTGCATTTCCTTATACATGTCAGGCGTCATATATGAGGAATGAGGATCTAAGGTCGCCAACATGCCTCGGACCGCCCCATGGATGAGATCTTTCGTCGGGGTTTCTTCGACATAGTGTTTTTTTACCTGAGTCAACACCTCGGCAAACGTCTTCAACTCTTCATAGGTTTCACTTGCATGGCCAGTTTTTTCCAAGCCCTTCCCAATCACCACACCCAGCACCAGTGTTGCCATCACGATAAAACTTGTGAGCCAAACCTTCGAGAATCGTCCCTTTTCCATCATAATCACTTCCTATTTTAAAAATAATCGACTAGCGACGTACCAACCACTTCTCAGGATCAACTGGTTGAGTGCCGTTGCGCAATTCAAAGTATAAAATAGTTTTATCCGTGAGGCCAGAGGCCCCGGTTTGGCCAATCACGTCTCCGCTCGCCACATCATTGCCTGTCGTAACGGCAAGTGTTGACGCATGGGCATAGAAGGAGAAAAATCCGTTATGATGATCTAAGATCAACACCAACCCATACCCTTTCAACCAATCAGCAAACACCACATTGCCACCAAAGACCGCTCGAATATCACTCCCTTCCCTCGTTTGGATTTCAATGCCTTTCTTATTAAGAAAGGTATTAAACGTTGGGTGTTTTTGGCGACCAAACGCTGCCACGACCCTCCCATCTGCCGGCCAGAGCAACTCTCCCTTTTTCAGCACAGTCACGACGCGCTTGCTCTGATCTGTATCAGCTTTTTGACTACTCTGCCGCAGGGTGTCTAGCAAAGATTCTTTTCGTTCTTCAGCACGTTCCAATGCAGAAAGTGCCTGCTCATGGGAACGGGTTTGACGTTTTAAGGTCGTCAACACGACTTGTTTTTTTCCTTTAATGCCTTTCATCACCTCAAGATTTTTCGCCGTACGCTGTTTATTGCGAAGGAGCGTCTTTCGCACTCGGGCTTGTTGATCTTTCAGCTGAATAAACTCATTCATATCGGATTGATATCGGGAGAGCAGCTCCTGCTCCCAATTCGCTAACGAGGACAGATACGTTAATCGACGCTGAAACTGCGAATACGAACCCGATGACAGCAAGGGTCGAAACCATCCGCTTTGACCCTCCATATATAACCGACGCAATCGTGCTTTTACAGATCGTTCTCGCTGCTCTAAGCTCGCCTGCAATTGATTCGTTTGCTGATTCAACTTTCCTAGCTCCTGGTCAGTCTTTCGAATATCCTGAGAAATGGAACCATACTCTTTTTGTTTCTGATGCAATTCCTGATCAAGGCTCTCAATGGACTGCAGCACCGCATCATGCTGTTCTTGAGTTTCTTTATGCTGTTTTTTTGTCTCCTGAATTTCCTGCTTTAGCTGCTGAAGATGACTCCGTTCTTTTTTGATTTTATCCTGCAACGTGGCATTTCCAGCCAACACAGTATGATCGACCATCATCATCAAAGAAAGAGTAACGGCAATGCTCACCCCTAGAATGTGACTACGTCGCCTCATTTCTCACTCTCATTAATCCGAACACGGAAATAATGCTACTGCCACATCCTAACAACATCCCAGACAACACTAAAAATAGCGAGGTTTGAAAAGGGAAAAAAATCAATACCGACTCCAGCCCACTGAACCATCCTGAAGCATTTATTTCCAACAAAAAGAACTCAAACACCCCTTTGAGTAAGACCAAAGCCAACGCGCCGCCACAGGCACCCAACAAGGCCCCTTCAATGACATAGGGCGTGGCAATGAATGACCCGGTAGCACCAATAAGCCGTAAAATTTCGATTTCCTCTTTGCGCAAATAAAAGGAGAGTCGAACGGTATTGGCGATGATCGTAATCGTCGCCACCGCCAAGATCAACCCAATGACAATCGCGCCAAATTCAAAATAACTCACTAACAACGCGAGGGTGTCAATCCAATCCTGACTATACCGAACTTGCTCCACCCCCGGGAATTGCTTGATGCGTTCTGCAAACGCCTCAATCGAGTCAGATTCTTGAAACTGGGGGGAGATTTGCACCACAAAAGAGGCCGGTAAGGGATTCTCCTCCATCCCTTGGAGTAACGTGGACTCATCGGGAAACTGTTGATGGAATTCTTTCAATGCCTCAGCTTTAGAGACAAAGGAGAGTACGTTGACGGCCTTCTCGCCTTCCAAGCGTTGGCGAATGCCTTCCACAATCTTGTCAGAGGCCTCTGGCTGAACATAGACCAGGACTTCAATATCCTGCTGAAGTGTCCCGGCAAGATTTTTAAGATTTCCATACAGCAACGCAAAAAGACCAAAGCATGAAATGGTAAATGCGGTCGTAATAATACCAATCATCACACTTGTTCGATTGATGCGAATATTGACGAAGGCTTCTTGGATGAGATAGAGAGGGCGTCTCATGCGGCGGGACCTTTATCCGACACCATTCGCCCAGCCTGTAAATGCAAGACACGTCCATTCATTTCTTCAACCACAGATTGATTATGTGTGGCCAACAGCACCGTCGTGCCTCGCGCATGAATGGTTTTGAACAGCTCCACGATTTCAGAAGTCAACACGGTATCCAAATTTCCTGTAGGTTCATCGGCTAATAAAATAATCGGATTATTGACGATGGCCCTGGCAATACACACACGCTGTTGTTCACCAGCAGACATCACACCAGTTTGACTCGTGTGTTTATGATTCATCCCTACGGCCTTTAAGGCTTCCCCAACTTTTCGTTTTGAGTCAGCCCGCGACACCCCTTGAATGATAAGCGGCAATGCGACATTGTCAAAGACCGTTTTCTTTGGCAACAATTTAAAATTCTGTAAGACAAACCCCATCGTTCGCCGCAGATACGGAATGTCGGCTTCTCTCAGCCTGGCGATATTGCGATTCTGGACAAGAATTTGGCCTTCATCAGGAATCTCGGCCCCAAAAATTAATTTCAGCAGGGTTGTCTTGCCAGCCCCGCTAGGCCCCGTGAGTAAGACACATTCACCCTTTTCGATTCGTACCGTGACATCATGCAGTGCTGTACACCGCTCAAAAAATTTCGAAACATGGAACAATTGAATCATGAGAATATTGCGTATTCAAAACCATCAGGAACGAAACCATGGACTCGCGTCAGTTCGATCACAACTATCACTAATCAATAAAACTTTGGGGCCAAGGTCCCAGACAATCTACCAAGCAACCATTTAAGACGTTCAGCCAACAGCATTGAGTAGCCAATTGGTTACCATCGAAGATCGTCACCAGGCACCTCAAACGCATTCACCACATGTTCTAAATGTCCACCTTGCTGCGCATCATGCTGATACCAGATGACATCAAATCTGGAGAGGCATTGGGATAATTGATGTTGAGCTAAATATTGCGCAGCCAAATGGATTAACCGCTGTTGTTTTTTGGGTGTGACGGCATACGAAGCCCCTCCAAACTGATCAGTGCGTCGAGCTTTCACTTCGACAAACACGATCGTCTCATCTTTTTTGGCCACAATATCAAGCTCTCCATTGGAGAACCTGAGATTCCGTCCTAAAATCCGATAACCTTGGCGACGAAGAGTGTTTTCAGCAGCGACTTCAGCCTCCTTGCCAAAGACCTGAGAATTGGATGTCACACATCCTCCTGATGAATGTGAAGAAGATTTTTGATTGGTTGAAAACTACGCCGATGAATGGGACAGGGACCAAACTCTTGGACAAGACGCAAATGCGTTGGCGTGGGATACCCCTTGTGTAGGTGAAACTGATACTGTGGATATCGACGATGGTAATCCAGCATCAATCGATCACGATACACTTTGGCAAGAATAGATGCTGCGGCAATCGAAAGAGACAATCGATCCCCTTTCACCACCGCACGTTGAGGGATCACGACCCCAAGGAGTGACATGCCGTCAATGAGTAAAAAATCAGGCACCACAGAAAGCTGCTCCAGAGCCCGCCTCCAGGCCAGCTTAGTGGCTTCCAGGATATTGATCCTGTCAATTTCCTGTTCTGTGGCGACTCCTATCGCCCATGCCCTTGCACCTTGTGTGATTCCCTCAAACAAGACCTCACGACTTTCAGGGCTCACCTCTTTGGAATCGTCTAACCCCTCCAACACAAATCGCCGTGGAAGAATGACCGCTGCACCAACGACAGGTCCAGCCAACGGCCCTCTACCGGCCTCATCTAATCCAGCCACACGTCGATAGCCACAAACACGCGCCTCTTCCTCAAATAATTGAGTGGGCCCTTCTGTTATCAGTGCAACTGAGTCCTGTTCCACGATTACCCTTCATCGCACGACACAGAGATCTTGCACTCGAGGCGAATTACTCAGCAGTTGTCTCGTCTGCCGCTGCTGCTGCAAGAGCCGCCTTGGCTTTAGCTTTGTCTTTTACCACCCGAGAATATTCTCGTTCCGCAACCTTGGCCTTCTTCCCAATTTTATCTCTGAGATAATACAATTTTGCGCGTCGGACTTTCCCCTTCCGAACCACCTCAACCTTGGCGATGTTCGGAGAATTCACCGGAAAAATACGCTCCACCCCGACACTGTAAGAAATCTTTCTCACGGTAAATGTTTCACTAAACTTTTTCCCTTTACGGGCAATCACTGTGCCTTCGAACACCTGCACACGTTCTTTTTCGCCCTCAATAACTTTGACATGCACCTTGACATTATCGCCAATTTCAAAGTCTGGCAGAGTGTTTGTTGGATACATTTGTTCAAGTCGCTGCAGCCGATTCATGGTCTTGATCCTCCCCCTCATTCAGGACCTGAGAGAAAATACCTTAGACATCTCGCATCCAATCTTCTGGCCATCTTTGAACGGGCCTCAATCGAAACATCCTCAACATAGCTGTGCTATGCCTCGGGTGTTTCTCAATCGTTCCGTCCAAATCTGACCCAAATCTTGGCGTGATATTGTCCAAGGTATTTTCTCTCAGGTCCTCACTAATTAAACTTGCCCACATTCCTGGGATATTTCTACTAACAATCGTCGATCTTCTTCTGTGAGACATTCATCGCGTAACACATCTGGACGCTTGCAATATGTATTTCGCAACGATTCTTTTCGCCTCCACAAACGAATAGCGGCATGATTGCCTGACAATAACACATCAGGCACACCATACCCACGAACCCCATCGGGTCTCGTGTAATGCGGATAATCAAGCAGCACATCCGCAAACGAATCCTGTTCAACGGAAGCTGGGTCGCCCACGACCCCTGGCACTAAACGCGCCGCTGCATCAATCATCACCATGGCCGGCAACTCACCACCGGTCAAGACATAATCACCAATCGAAATTTCTTCTGGCTCTAACCGAGTGAGCACCCGCTCATCGATGCCCTCATAGTGACCGCAGATCCAGACCAACCGTTTCGGCTCACGACTAAGATCCATGGCCAGTTGATGTGAAAACGGCACTCCCTGAGGTGAAGGAAATATTAAACGCAATTCCCGACCTTCAGCCCGCAACGCATCGATCGCTCGAAAAATCGGTTCAGCTTTCATCACCATACCGCTTCCCCCTCCATAAGGAGCATCATCAGCAATACGATGCCGATCGTCGATGTAATCTCGAATATTATGCGCGCGAATCCGAACTCGACCGCTTTCCTGCGCACGCTTCAAAATACTTTGAGTCGCAATACCTTCAATCAACTCTGGAAATAAGGTGAGGACCTCACACTGCATCATCACCAGACCATTCTTCCTTGGGTACCACAATCATCTCTTGGCCAGGGATATCAACCTTGACAAACATTTTTTTCAAGGCTGGCAAAAGGTACTCCCGACCCTGCCCTCGAATCACAAACAAGTGTTGAGCAGGAGTTTCGATGACTTCCTCCAAAACTCCCAACACATTCCCTGATTCTTCCTTCACCGTGAGGCCAATCAATTCAAATTGATAGTGATGACCTTCAGGCGCAGGGGGCACCTCGCTCTGAGGAATTTTTAGCCATGCTCCACGATAGGCCCCAGCCTCTTCCGGTGAAGAGAACGCCGTAAATCTCACCAGATAAGACCGCCCCTCGCACCGAACATCAGCGACTTCAGTGAGAAGAGTTTCACCAGAAACCGTTTCAAGTCTCACCTCACGTAAGTTTTCCAACCGCCCTGGCACATCCGTGAGAGAGAGCACTCGTACCTGCCCCCGTACACCGAATGGCTTCACAATCTTCCCAACGGTCACGAACTCAGTTTCGCGCATCACGTCACCAGAGACATCAGGCATATCATGAATTCCAAGTAGATTGGGCCGCCTGTATTTTTCAAGGCACTCCCAACTTTGTGGGAAGGGCAATCTATAGTAGAGGAAGGAACCTATGCCTTCTTTTTCGAATCTTCAAAAGTCTTCCAAATACCAGACCGGCGCAAGAGTGTTCTTACCGTGACCGATGGTTGTGCACCTTTTTGAAGCCAATCTAACACTCGTTCGGCTTTCAATTCAGTGGCTGCGGGCTCCTTCAAGGGATCATGCGTGCCTAGCACCTCAAGAGCCCGTCCATCCCGTCGCATCCTCGAATCAACAGCTACCACTCGATAAAATGGACGTTTGTGTCGGCCCATTCGACTTAATCGTAAATGTACGGCCACTAGCTCACTCCTCCTATCAAAAATAGTCCAAAATTCACAAAAGCTTGTTACTATACCCTATTTGAAATGAAAAAATATACGGGCACCTCTAAAAACCGTCATTTTCTGTGTTGACGAAGTCAGCTGGTGCTCAAATCCTCATGTATTGGCCAGATACTCCGATTTTCCTCGCGCGGTTTCCTGTCTCTCACAAAAAATGCCTGGGGTTTAGAGGTATCCATACTCATGGGGATTGAAGGGCCCGAATGAGCTTTCCACGCCTTTTTAGCTTCCCTAGTTTACCAGGTTTTCCCTTTCCGCCAACCAATGATTTCATCATGGTTCTCGCGCCTAAAAATTGCTTAATGAGGCGATTAATCTCCTGAACAGACGTCCCACTACCCTTCGCAATACGCTTTTTCCTATTCCCATTAATAATAGTATGGTCACGACGCTCCTTGAGGGTCATGGAATCAATAATGGCCACCACGCGCGCCATTTCCTTTTCAGGGAGGCCCTGCTTTGACGCCACACTCACCATAGATTTCAACTTCTCCCCACCAGGCAACATGCCCAGGATTTGATCGATGGACCCCAATTTATTTACCTGTTTAATCTGATCTCGGAAATCTTCCAAGGTCAAATTATTGCTAGTCATTTTTTTCTGAAGGGATTCCGCTTCCTCCTTGGAGATAGCATCTTGGGCTTTTTCGATAAGCGATAACACATCCCCCATCCCCAAAATGCGAGAGGCCATCCGGTCCGGATGAAAGGGCTCCAAGGCATCGGATTTTTCCCCAACCCCGAGATATTTAATGGGCTTTCCCGTTGCGGCACGAATAGAGAGTACCGCGCCACCACGAGCGTCACCTTCGATTTTAGTCAAGATCACACCGGTCAGGCCGACTTGTTGATCAAACTGCTCAGCCACGTTCACGGCTTCCTGGCCCGTCATGGAATCCGCAATCAACAAGACTTCCTGCGGGGTGACTGCCGCTTTGATATCCACCAACTCCTGCATGAGTTCGGTATCAACTTGAAGACGACCACCAGTATCCAACACCACAACGTCATAGCCATGGTCACGACCGCGAGCCACGCCTTCAACGCAAAACTGCGTGATTTGAACTCGATCAACCAACGTCCCTTCGGCACGATGAACCGGAATATCCAAATCTGTTCCCAAAGACGCTAACTGATCAGCCGCAGCAGGACGCCGAGGATCAGCGGCAACCAGCAACACCCGCTTCCCCTGTTTTTTGAAATGATGCGCGAGTTTGCCGCACGTGGTGGTTTTCCCAGCACCCTGTAGACCAACCATCATCACGACTGTTGGAGGTTGAGAGGAGAGCGACAGGCCCGAATGTTCGGTTCCCATCAGGTCGCGCAATTCTTCCCACACAATTTTGACGACCTGTTGCCCAGGATTCAGGCTTTCGAGAACCTCTTTGCCAATGGCCTTTTCTTGAACGCGACCGATAAAATCCTTCACAATTTTAAAATTGACATCAGCCTCCAAAAGCGCAAGGCGAACTTCCTTTAACGCCTCAGTGACATCTTGTTCGCGCAAGACCCCTGGGCCTTTGATCTTTTTCAAGACTTTGTCAATTTTTTCCGTGAGTGCGGAAAACATCAGTCGCCGCTCCTAACCATCCGAAAAATTTACGAAAATCCGTTACAGTTTAGACAACCAAAAATGACCCTGTCAAGGTTACCCCCTAGGGGATTCACTTCTTGACTTAAAATCTGAGTTGCCGTAATTTTCTTAGGAGATTACCCGTATATAATTGGATCGATACCGTCATCGATTCCATCACCTCACCAAGAATTCACTGAAGGAGCCGCTGTGAAAAAATCAGGATGGACCTTACTAGGGTTCATTTTCATTGGAGGCTTATTAGGTGGGGTGCTTGGAGAAATTCTACGAGTATTCACACCATCTGGGACTATTCAAAATATTTTCGCGCGTGCCGTGTCACCAGGGCTAGATCCACCCTTCACCGTTGACTTGGTGCTCCTCAAAATTACCCTGGGCTTTATCCTCAAGATCAATCTCCTGACACTTCTCGGGATATTTCTCGGAATTTATCTGTATAAAAATATCTGACAGCACCCACCCCGTTAGACCGTTTATCCGAAACCAAAACGAATCATACAAAATCACTCACCATCAGACATTCAACTTCTTTAACCTTTTTCAAACCCTTATCATTCCCGATAAAGCCAGTGGCCTCAAAGCCGATGGCGGTAGCAATCTGGATCGCATCTGGGGTACTCAAATGTAGCGGGCGCGAAATTCAGCCGCCCGGTCGGCAACTTCCAATGAAACCGGAACCCAGTTCAGCTTTGGGTACGTTGAAAAGAGGGCATAGAATTTTTGAACCAAGGGATGGTTTTCGTGACGATAAGGTTGAGCCATAACCTCCAACATTGAAATCGTCGAAGTGACAGCCGATACTTGCCCCCCTTCAATACGAGTAAACAGCTTGGAACACCATTTTCCGTAGCGAGGATGATCTTGCGCATGATAAATGAGAATCTTGATATCAAGGCCAACCTTTCAATAAACCGAAAACGTGGGGGTCCCAGCTACCACGATTGCCGTTCCTTCTTTAGATACCCTTGAGGATACATTCCCTTTCCAAGCCCCTGAAGAGCTTTGGCATAGCTCTTCGGCTCTGGCATAACGACCGTCACATCTCCTTTCACCACAACAAGGAGCTTGTCTCCCCCTTTGACCCGCATGGCCTCGCGTGCTGCCTTGGGGATCACAATTTGCTTCTTTCGACTGAGCTTTTGAATACCCATAACTGATGCCTCCTTTTGATGCTTTACTTTATCGCTAAAAAGTAAAGCCGTCGAGATACTCTGCGAGATATTCACAGACAACTCCCGATGCCTGGTGGATCGACTCATTCTGGGGAGGACAAGAAAATTTATCTGAGTTAGAGAATTATCATGCGAGGTTTCGTCCCCGCGAGACGAGGTCCTTTTGTTTCGGCAAAAGGACCCAAAACCATTTCCGCCTGTGCACGTCCCTCCTGAGGAAACCTTGCAACAAAACCAAATTAAATGGCGAGGGAACTCTTGGAGTTTGTCCTGAGGAAAATCGAAGGACTCAAACAACCCTCGCCCAAAAAGTCGAATTTTGTTTTTCCGCAAAGCCGTGCTGGGTTGAGAGGAAAGCATGTAGAAAAGAGTGCATAATTTAATGTATGAAATCGTTAAACTCTCAACAAAAGACTCGCCCCCTCCCCTCTCCCCTGGCGTTTTCAGGTTGACCCCATAGTGGGGTCTTTAGTACTTTCAGATCCATTTAAAAGGGGCATTTATATTTCCTATCAACATTTTTGGTGGCCTTTGACCGCCGGGAAATCTATAAGGGAGTTTGAAAAAATATTCTTCCCTCAACTAGAACAGTAAAAATTTTATACCCCTCAATTCTAAACTTAAAATACTATGGAGTAGAAAAATGAGCCTCACTACAGCATTTCAAACGACTTATTATAAAAACCCTGGGATTACACTTGATCAAGCATGGAATCATTTGATGGAACTTTTTCAGGACAAAGCGACAGACGGCGATCTAGCTTTACGTATACCCGGCTATAAAAAAATCGAACTTATTAATACGCCACAACCGGTTGAAGGTGCTAAAATAGAAACAACACAAGTAAACGGCATGCCGGTGTCAGGAACTATCCGACATTCCGGTGTGTCAATCAGGCAAAAAGAAATTCAGGGGAAAGGTCAGCCCGTAGATATGGAACAAAAACAGCTTATCTTGAAATTTAGCTCAGCCAGCTATGGCGGATATCATGTTGGCTATGAGAATAATAAGTTCACAATCAGCTACGACCTAGGGTTTTCGGCACCTAAAGAGAATAATCCTACGCAAAGGGTAAGTATATGGACGATGATAGAAGTAAAAGGCGCCGGTTTTTGGGACTCCAAGCCAGCTAAAAACGGGGATAAAGACAACGGTGTCCTCGTCGGGCCTCGCTTCACAGCAAACCACGCCATGAGAGAGATCGAAGGGATGTTTTTTCCTCAGCTTGTTGACAGGGCGACCTAAGCATCCAAACTTAGTCAACGGCACAAGATAGGAGGTCAAGACTTAACTTAATATCTTTTTTGATTGGAATTTATAAATTAAATAAAACCTCGCCCTCTGCTTTAAGTCAATGTCCCTCCCATCTGTAATTCTTTCTGGCGCAATGCGCGGATTTTATCTCGCAACTTTGCCGCTCGTTCAAACTCTAGGGCCTTCGCGGCGGCTTTCATTTCCTTGCCTAGCTTCTCAATGGACTTTTCAATTTCAGATTCATCGTGATAGACCACTTCCTCTTCAGCCACCATTCCAAGATCTAGATAATCCGCCTCAGCAATTTGATACTCTAAATTATGGATCCGTGTTTTAATTGTCTCCGGCGTAATGCCATGAACCGTATTGTACTCCGCTTGGATCGCACGTCGGCGGGCCGTTTCCTCAATGGTCACTCGCATGGATTCGGTAATCCTATCGCCATACAGAATGACTCGACCTTCACTATTCCGTGCAGCACGCCCCGCCGTTTGAATTAGCGCACGATGCCCTCGCAGGAAACCTTCTTTGTCCGCATCCAGCACACCAACCAAGGCGACCTCCGGCAAATCCAACCCTTCACGCAAAAGATTGATGCCCACCAACACATCAAACTTGCCTAGACGCAGGTCACGAAGAATATCAGCCCGCTCAAGCGTCTTAATGTCAGAATGCAGATATCGCACCTTCAACCCTTGGTCGTGGTAATACTCCGTGAGGTCCTCTGCCATTCGTTTGGTGAGCGTGGTCACCAATACACGAAACCCTTTGAGTATCGTGGCCTTGACCTCACCCAATAAATGATCAACCTGTCCCTTGGCCGACACCACTTCCACGACCGGATCCATCAATCCCGTAGGCCGAATAATCTGTTCGATCACATCCCTCTCAGCATGCTTCAATTCATACGGCCCAGGCGTCGCCGAGACATACACCACCTGATTCACAATCTCTTCAAATTCTTTAAACGTCAGCGGGCGATTATCCAACGCCGAGGGAAGACGAAAACCATAGTCGACTAAATTCTTTTTGCGCGAGCGATCGCCCTCATACATGCCACCGAATTGCGGAATCGTCACATGTGCTTCATCTACCACCAAGAGAAATTCTTTGGAAAAATAATCTATCAATGTCGGAGGCGGTTCGCCCGGTTTTCGTCCGCTCAAATGTCGAGAATAATTTTCGATCCCATGGCAATAGCCCATCGCCCGAATCATTTCCAAATCAAAACGCGTGCGTTGTTCAATACGTTGCGCTTCAAGGAGTTGACCATTTTTTGTGAAATACACAATCCGCTCTTCCAGTTCTTCTTCAATCCCTTTCAGCGCACCTTCATATCGATCCGGCGCAATGACATAATGACTTTTGGGATAAATGGGAATTTTTGAGAGTCGCCCCAACACTTTGCCGGTCAACGGATCAATCTCTGAAATCGACTCCACGGTATCACCGAACAGTTCGACGCGAATCGTATTGGAATCCGAAGCCGCCGGGAAAATTTCAATGACATCCCCGCGGGCGCGAAACATCCCACGTTGCAACTCCAGATCGTTCCGAGAATATTGAATTTCCACAAGTTTGGCGAGAATCGCTTCGCGCCGAACTTCCATGCCTACTTCGAGAAATAACAACATCTCATGATACACCTCCGGCGATCCCAATCCGTAAATGCAGGACACCGACGCCACAATAATAATATCCTCTCGTTCTAAGAGCGCCGACGTCGCGGCATGTCGCATCTGATCGATCGTGTCATTAATCGCAGAGTCCTTGGCGATGTAGGTATCGGTGGTGGGAATGTAAGCTTCGGGTTGGTAGTAGTCGTAGTAGCTGACGAAGTACTCAACCTTATTCTGCGGAAAAAAACTTTTGAACTCCTGATACAACTGTGCCGCCAACGTCTTGTTATGCACCACCACCAACGTCGGTTTCTGAACATTGGCAATCACATTCGCCATCGTAAACGTCTTCCCCGAACCTGTGACTCCAAGCAACACTTGATGCTTTTTGTCGCCAGTCACCCCTTCCGTCAACGAAGCAATCGCTTGTCCTTGATCACCTTTCGGAGAGAATTCTGATTCTAAAATAAATTTGGACATTCTTGACCTGAAATCTTGAGAGTACCGAATTCCATCCTACTTTTTTGGCTTTAATTTTTCAATCTTCATCCTCAATTTTGCGTGTTCGATAGCGAGGGCCACCCACGTCTCAATCAATCGCTTAAACTGTTTGTACTCCTTGATCTGCTGTTGGGTGGTCTTGACCCACTCCCGCCGAATGTAGTCTGTTCGACTGTGCATCTGCCGCGTATAGCTGATCTGCCAGAAGGCGCCCTCCTTGTTTTCTCGATCCTTAAATTGTTCGGTGAGTGACCCCGGACGCATGGGGCCGATCTCCCCTAGCGCTTCCTTGATCCGGGCAATCTTCTTCTCGATTTGCCTCAGCCGATTTTGTTCCATGATGTGCCCTCCTGATTTGGGGATATAGTATAGCATGTCTAGGCTATACTATTCTTGCACTAGGGCAAGGACACCGAGACGGATTCCCAGGGAGGCGTTGATGACACTTTGGACGATGTGGTGGGGATGGGTCGAAGCCCTGCGGCCGGCGTGTGGCCGCACTCGAACCTTTT
>JAQBUF010000083.1 GCA_027623995.1 Nitrospirota bacterium | reverse complement strand
TCCTGAACCTGAGTTTGGCATGTCTTGGTCCTGTATCTGTCACCCTGATATCTATATTATCCCAAACAGTGAGTGTCTGGGCTCAGGTTAACACACAGGGTGGGTACCACCATGCTCTATGCCCCGGTGTTGAACCGAGGGGGTAAGGGAGTGCGGAGTCCCGTTGATTCGCTATGAGCCGGCAGGGGCTTATACGGAACCCTATAAGATCCTAGAAAAAGACGGACACTGCGTGGTAAGACCAAAAAGACTTTCTTGGACAATGGGTTACGCTGTTTTATTGTCTCACGATTTCAAAGGGCTTATACTGCAGCACCACTCATGTGGGAACTTATACAGAACCAGATAATCTATAGTTAGAGCCCACACCCTATGGCCGCCGAAAGTGAATTCGTCGAGGTTGCAAAGAAGGTCGCGGAGGCAATCCTTCCACCGCCTTTGCTTGTTAAACGCGGAGCCGCCTTGTTGTACCAAGTCACAGTTGATAACCAACTGTCTCAAACTGTGAATGTGAAGCACCCTGTTCGTGGCAACTCCGCCTTTCAAACGGACCTCTGTGTTTTCGAGCAAAAGAGCGAAGACGTTTCCATTCCTCGGGTTGTAATGGAATTCAAAACTGGCATCTCTACGCACGATGTTCTGACATACAGTGCAAAGGCGACAAAGCACAAACAGGTCTACCCATATCTCCGCTACGGCATCGTCGCTTCTGCTATCGCCACTGTTCCCGGCCGCTTGTTCACGCACAATGAGTCACTAGATTTTTGTGCGTGCGTGGAGGGTCTTGAAGGCAAGAAACTCAGCGACTTCTTTGCTGAGTTGTTGGCTGCTGAAGTGGAGGCTTCGCGTCGGCTCGAAGCTATCGCTTTTGGTTCCGTTCGCACCCGCCTCTTCCGCACCGAGATCATCCTCCGTGGGCTCTAACATGGCGGTCGACCTCGCTCCCTTCGGTCGCTGGACGCTGCGCGATAAAGCCGCGCAGCGCCGGTCACCTCTACGTTAGCCATGGAAGAAAATGAAACATTCTAAAGAAGAGCGGGAAGACAAGATACGCCTACACTGCAGCGCACTCGCTGAGGTCATATCTGCAATTCGGCCGATTTACGCAAGAGTCAAGCCATCCCAGCAAGCATTGATCGAAACGATGATCGGAGCGGCAATCTGGTATGTCCCAAAACCAACAAATGCATGGACCGGCAAAATATCCCGCAAGGCACTCGAGCGTTTTCATCCTGAGAGCAATGTTAGTTCCTGCAAGTTGAGCGAAGAACATGTTTATCCTCGTAAGATTGCAGCCCAACGACTTCTCCGAAATTCACAACTTACACCCGAAGAGATGGAGAGGATATTCCGAGAAGAATACGGTCGACTCCATTACATCACGCCTGAAGAAAATAAGGCCGTCATCCGATTCCAGAAGGCAGAAGTATTTACCACTCCAGACGCGGTGTATCAACAGGCTGGCATCGATTTAATTTCAGTAGATCCATCCGATCTGAAGGCAATCAAGAAACGCTCAAGAGACATTATCGATAAATACATCAAGAAAGATGGCTAACAAAACCTTGAACCGTATTTTTGAACCCGCGGCGGGTTCAAAAAACGGTTAAGGTCAGCGTTAGGCGGTTCTAGTCGTGCCGCAGTCGAAGGTCATGCCAAAAAGTCTTAAGGTTTCTGCACAATGACGATGTTGCTTCTGGAGAACGGTCGAGATGTACTTCAAAAGCGACTCGATCAGTTTCTATCGGAGACTTCCGAGCACCCAATACTCGCCAAAATATTTACCGACCGATGGTTTAATCGCTGTCGTGATGCGATACGATCTCTTCCGTTACTTCAAACTTTAGATTCATTTGCTCCCGAGGCACTTCCGTTCAATGATTATTGTGATAGTCCATTAGTCTTTACGAGAACGATCGCGGAAAGACTAGAGCAATTGTCAGAGCTGCCGGGTTTCAGCGTCAAAAGGTACCGCCAGAAATTCATGTCTGATGGGGCGGACGTTCACGCCATACTATTCGAGATCAATTTTCTAGGCCGATTCAAAGATCTGGAAAACCTAGAACCGATTATTGGTGACTCAACGTCGCGAGCTGAGGCGGTCCTGAAGTCGGGCAACCGAAGGATTTACCTTGAATGTTTTTGTTTGTACTACCCTGAAATGTTGGCCGATTTGAGTACTGATCCGAACGTATTAGCTAGTAGGTTCGCATCGAAGATCCTTGTTAAGGCGGAGCAGCTCAAGAACGCCACAATACCAGCGATTGTAGCCATCGCCCTCAGTCATCAGCACATGATGTACTTGAATTCGCCCCAAAGCCCGTTGTTGTTAGGGGGAGATATGGCACTCTCCGATCCAGCAAGCGCTCCGATTAAAGGGTTGGTTGTGGAGATCACCGATCAGATCAAATCGTCGGGCCATTTTTGGGTTCGCACCGTCGGACGAAGGAATTCAGCAGCCAACTTGTCCTGGAGTTGAGGTCTCCGTGGTGTGCCGATCCGCATTGGCCACTGAATTGCTGGTCACCGCTACCATCATGACGAAAAACCTGGACAGTTACCAGTTTGATGATTCATTCCAGGGAATTTGGCCGTGCTATCAGTTTCTCGCACCGTCCGTGTTCATTTCGTTCGCGAGTTCGACGCTCTCTCGGCCCTAACCTATCGCTGGAGCGGAAGGCCAAAACGCGCAGGATTTGCCCTTGATGCTGTGTTAGAATAGCCACCGTTTCAGGAATCCGGTGACCCTAGTGCCGCCCGTTAAGCGCTTAAAACTCTATAGGCTTTCGCCTTGATCAAGAAACTTCTCTACCGATGGTTGCTTCCGCGCCTCCTTGCGAAGCCGTGTGAATCGTTTATTCCCCGCACTGGCAAAAGGGGAGAAGAAGTGAACTGCTATTTTGTGGCTCTTGACCGCGACAAGTTGCCGTACTTTATGGCGAGGGGTATCGAAGGCGAAAAGTTAACAGGGCTCAAGTCTAACGGTGTTTCTTTTACCGACGATGCAACTCTCTCAATTTCAGATCTAGAAAACGGAACACTCAACATAACTCACTACTATGGCATTGACGCAGTTACCTACAATAGCATTTATGGTGTCGCATGGCATTACATCACAAAGTGGGCCTATCTGAAGATCCATATTCATCGCTACATTGACTCCACACATCAGTATTTCTTCAATAAACGAAAACTTGTTACAAAAACCAGAATGGAGCTGCTCCAATTCATGATGAACGATCAATTGGATCGGACACATAATGGAATTGACTTAATTAGCCTTATGTCCAAGATTTACTCGATGAGATCGTTTTTGCACCCATCAAGAAAAATGCAGCAGCAAAAATTGAACCTTTATTTGGAATCTCTTGTTTTGTCTGAAGAACTGAAAATGGTTAATCACGAATATGTAGTTACAGGCAAGGCAATTTCTACGATTGAAAAGTACGAAGAAGAAGAGAGACGTCATACAGAAGCGGTCAAGCTCCAATGGAACATGTTTTGGATAACGTTAATTGCAGTGATTTTCACGATTGTACAGTCTGGCGTTATCAAACTGCCGACAATAATTAACTGGTCCGAAACCCCTTCAGCAGAAGATGTGCATAACAAACCAATGCAATCGACCGCTGATAGCAGCGGCTGATTTGTGCGTTAGGTGAGAAGGAAGATGCAGGCACAGGGGTCAATACTCGCGCACCTGATTGACATTCTTGACTCAATCGAGTCTGACCTGATGCTGCCACTCAAAACCCATGAGCGTGAGGATCGGGGCGGCTTCTTCAGCATTTCCCAACAGGTGTTCTCGTACATTGATTACCTCGGTGCACTCGCCGCCAATGGAGAGAACTCGACCAGGAATGCAGTTGAGTACATGGGGCTAGGGGTCAAATCTTTGGTTGAGAGTTTCAAAATTTGATGGGCCTCATCGAAGTTTCTTTTTGAAACAACCTCGCCTTGGGCGCGGCGGAGGTGGAGTGCCGAATCGACTTTTCTGGTGAGGAATGTCTGAGCGCAGCGAGTTTCCGAGCCATCTTATTCGGCACGGAAACGGAGGGACCACGGAGAGCCTACTTCTGAGTAGGATCGCAGGGGCCGCGCATGGGCGAGAATGGTTTTGGGTCCTTTTGTCGAAACAAAAGGACCTCGTCGCGCGGGGACGAACCCCTGCATAAAATTAATTTCTTCCTCCTTTTATCATACCTTCCATTTTACTTTCATTCCTATAGAATACACCTAACATCTTACCTCTCTGGTCAAAACCTCAGCGTTTCATATGCAACTCACTATTCATTTTGATGATCAAGATCATACGCTGTATGCCGAACTCAGTAGCAGTGAGGAATCGGACGAGATCACCTTGCTCTCTATTAAACGAACAGTGGAAGAAGCTGGGTATCACAACCTTACCATTCCCCCCAATGCTCTAGCCGAAGTTCTGGCAAATGCCCAACAGGTCAAAGAAGGTAAGGTCGCCTTGAAAATCTTGCTTGATGCGACCGTGTCCGTGGTGATTGCCAGTGATAAACGTCAGGCTCATCTCACCCTCACGGCTGCCGATGGGGGAAAACCGCTCACCATGGAATTACTCACCCAGGCCATCACCAACGCTGGGGTTTCCCCTGCCTTGATTGATCAAGAGATGGTGAACAATTGTTTTCAGCGACAATCGGTTAAAAACGTGTGCATCGCTCAAGCACGATTACCGATTAACGGAAATGACGCTGAGTATATTCCGCTGATGGAAAGCGAAGTCATCGCCGCCCCCCCGGTGGATGAGCATGGGGTCGCTGATATCGGGAGTACCCATCAATTCATCGTGGTAGATGTGGCTACGCCCTTGATGAGACGTGTACCCGCTACCGAGGGTGAAGTGGGCATGGACGTCACCGGAAAAGAAATGAAAGCGGTTCCAGGGAAAGACCCCGGCTTTACCACAAACCTGACCGGGACCGTAATATCCCCTGACAACGAAAATCTGTTACTGGCCGACATAAAAGGGCACCCCGTTGTTGTTCACAATGGCGTGAACGTGGATCCAACGCTTCATGTCCAAAATGTCGATGTCAACACTGGGAATATCACGTTTGATGGCTCGTTAGAGGTGAAGGGGGAAGTGGCTGTTGGTATGAGGATTCAGGTCACAGGAGATGTGTTTATTACAGGCGGGGTTGATCGAGCATTCATCAGTGCCGGCCACAATATTTCTGTTGGCGGTGGCATTTTTGGTGAAGAAGTGGCTGCAGGCACAGACGAGGGCGAGGGCGAAGACGCAGACAAAGGCATACAACACCCAACGACTGAATACAGTATTCAAGCTGGCTCAGATATCGAAGCCAAGTTTGTGAACCTTGCCAATTTGCAAGCTGGGAACAATATTGTGGTGAAAGAATACTTGAATCATTGCTATGTGAAATCCGGCAACCATGTCTTATTAGGTCAGGATAGTGGAAAAGGGATTGTGTTTGGTGGCCAATGCGAAGCCCTGCATCGAATCGTGGTCAATCAATTAGGAAACGAGGCCTACATTCCCACCCATGTCATCGCGGGCAAGCTCAGTGAAGTGTATAAGGTGTATCAAAACTTAGAAAAAGAACTGGCTGCGCGCGCGCGAGAAGTTGCTCAATTGGAATCCATTTTAAAGAGAATGCAAAATGGCGATCAGGTCCTCCTCGGGAAAATTCCATTACATAAATCAGAAAAAATTGGAAATACAATCACCGCCATCAAAGAAAAGATGCTCAGAACCCAAACCTTGGTAGACGCGCTAGAGCCTGAAATTGAGCTACAGAAAAAGGCCGCGATTGAAGTGACCAAAACTATCTATCCCAATGCCGTCATGACCATCAATGCGACGACCAAACATTTCTCTGACAAGACGAGTGCCGGCACGTGGGTGCTATGGGGTGAGGGTCTGGTCGAACAGGGGAATATTCCACAGGAGACCGTTACCCAGGAGAAAAAGGAATAATACCATGCTTGTTGAAACGATTATGAGTGAGCCGGTTCACTGTATTTTGCCAGAGGTGACTTTGGCCGAGTTGCGCGAGATATTTTCACGCATCAAATATCATCATTTGCTCGTGGCCCGAGACAACCACCTTCTTGGGGTGATTTCCGATAGAGATGTCTTGCGAATGTCGAGCCCATATCTGGATACCGCCAATGCGACTGCTCACGATCAATCCCTACTAGAAACCAAGGCCCAAGATATTATGTCCACCACATTAATCACGGCAAAAAAAGACACCTTAATTGATGCCGCTGCCATTCTGTTACTCGAGCATAATATTTCATGTCTGCCTGTGGTGTCGATGAATGGCGCAATCGAAGGTATTCTGACCTGGAAAGACATGCTGAAGTACTATGTGTATATTCGATGATGCTGTATGGGATTGTTTTTTTGGACATCCCTCACCTTCGTGTGCGACGGAGCCGCAGCCCCGAATCGTCCTCTTTAGCAAAGGCTGTTTGAGTGTAACGAGTTCCTGAGCCTTCTTATTCGGGGCGGAGGCGGAGGGACCCGGTAGGACCGCGCACAGGCGAAAATGGTTTTGGGCACTTTTACCGAAACAAAAGCGCCTCGTCTCGCGGGGACAAACCCCGCACAATCATTCTGAAGAAAATAACCGCGACAGCATATCCTCTACTCCACCCCACATATCTGGCTTTAACGTAATCTGATGTTGATGTAACAGCACTTTCGATTTTGAAGGGCAGCCTGGAAATCCTGTTTTTCTCGCCCCCATTTTTTGCGCCAAATAGGTTCCATCCTCTCGAGCATCCGCACTTTCCAACACCAGCAATTGGTCACGAGCTTCAAGCACACAAAAGCCGTCATACCCTAAGATTTGAAATTGCGTCTTTTCAGAAAAATGAGCACGATGCTGGCCAGTGGAAAAGATCACGTTGTCTTTTTTGATCGGGCCTTCTGGACCTACGGAATAAATAAAGGGAGGAATGACCAACACGGTCAAAATGGCTAATCCAATGGGAATGAGTGGATTCCGTTTGGATTCGTCTGTTTGTCGATCAGGGGGGCCAGGCATGAACCGTACTCTACAACACCGGCCCTGTTCCTGCACCCCAGCACATCAAAGGCAGGAATCAAGAAGGGAAAGGTGAAAGCAGTATTACTGTCCCTCACTCCGCCCAGTGCTGCTTACACGATTTCGGTCTGAGACGAAGAAGAAACATTGAGCGCGGCTTCTTTCACCGCGGCATCCGAAGCCAATAAGAGGGCAATCCATCGTGTGTCTTCTCGACTTTCCAAGGCAATCTTGACCACCATCGTAAGCGGGACGGAAAGAATCATGCCAACCGGCCCCCAGACCCATCCCCAAAACACCAATGATAAGAAAACGGTAAGCGTCGACAAACCTAGACGCTGCCCCATGAGTTTCGGTTCAACCACGTTCCCAAACACGATATTCACGACAACATATCCTGCCGCAACCATAAGCGCTCGTCCGACCCCAAATTGAATGAGTGCCAGCAGAACCGCAGGAGCCCCGGCAATGATCGATCCAAGGTTAGGAATGTAGTTGAGTAAAAAAGCTAAGAGCCCCCAGAGCACAGGGAAATCCACGCCGAGGATGGCCACCCAAATTCCAACGACCAGCCCAGTTCCAATGCTGACGGCTGTTTTGATGGCCAATAAATGTTGTACGTCAAAGGCAAACTGACCAAAGGACCCCGATGACTCTTGATCGCTCCCCCAAATCAATTGGAGTTTTCGCCGGAAAGCCGATGATTCCAATAACATAAAGATGACGGTCATGAGAATAAGAAAGGAGTTGGTAAAAATGCCACCTAACCCCGATAGCATTTTCGCCCCGAATTGCATGGCCGCTCCAGGATTGATATGGGCCAAGAGATCGGGCGTAGATATCGCGATGCCTTGCGATTGAAGCCATCCAAAAAATGCACCAAGTTCTTGCTGAAGCCGCACTTCATATCGTGGGAGTGCCTGCGAGAAATCATCAACTGAAGTACCAATCATAGCCCCCATCGCCACACCCAGTCCTAACACCCCAAGCATGACGAGTAACACGGCCAACCCCGACGGCACTCTTTTGTTCTCCAACCACATCATGGGCCCAGCACAAATAATCGCCAAGAACATCGATAAGAGCAGTGGGACAAGAATCGCATGGCCAGCCCGCATGCCAGCGATAAGAATAATCAGCCAACCGGCAGTGGCTAAAAATGAAATATTGGAGGTATTCGACGAATTGGCATTCATGAGATTTTGCTATGAAATGAAAAGGAGCTTTAATCGGGCCTACTTTGTCACATGAGAAATCGGATGGAAACATCCTGTCATAAAATTATGAGGCTGTCTACGAGAGATGTCACCGGAGCAAAGAGACAAGAATCAAGACAACGTAATTGATGGACAAACACAGAATCAAAGATCTCAAAGTCCCATTGAGACTTTGAGATTCCCTTGAGACTCATCTATTTGTGATAAAGTTCGTTCAGCCATGGCCCTGAGATCCTGACTTGTTGATGCGGAATATTTGAAATTTCCCTTTTATGTTCGCTAGCATGGCTTTTCAATTTCTTGCACACCTGAGTCCCCTTATGACTGCATTTAATTTTCACTCTCTTAGAAACTCCCAGGCAATTGGATATTTCTTCCTATCCTTACTCTTATTATCCGGATGCAATACGACGCACACGAATTTCTTATCAGATCATTGGGTGACTCAAACTTCAGCACCACCTCTCATTGCCACTCATTCTGAACCCTCACGTTTGCAGGTCATCATTACCTATGATGGACCACTCTCCAGCCATTCCGCACTTCGACTTGAATCTGACAATGAACAGGTGACGTTTTGGGACCCAGCAGGAGCCTATGGGCTTGTGGGACATTTTACCGATCAGAAAGGAAACCGCATTAGACCGTATGGGAAACGACGCAGAGATATCGTGGTCACCCATATTCCTGACATTCCCACCTATATGAAATTTCGATGGTTCGTAGGGGATTCTTCGGTGGAAATTTTTGAATGGGATTTGCCGACTCAAGAAGCCGAAATATTGCGTGAGACTTTACTGAATGAAACGGATGAGACTCATCCTCGTGGAGAATTTCATACGAAAACCACACCAGCCTTTTGTGCAATGGGCATATCCGATTTTCTTATTCGCTTTACCAAACCCACAATTAATTTAACCAGTACATATCTTTGGCCTCACAGCCTCGGAGAAGCGTTATTAGCAGAATCACCCTCAAGAGTTCGGGTGTTTATTCGTGGGCAAGAAGAAATGATCTACCTTCCGCCCCATCAGCAGGTCGTTGGGCCTTAACTTCTGAATGATACGTCACACGTATCAAGACACACCAACCATTTTTCCTCAAAGGAGGTCTTCGTTTATCATCCCCTCTCGATCTTGGGTCTGCATCGTCACAAAATTAAATAATGTTCGATCCATTAACCGCTCGGGCTTCACTCGCCCCATGGAAGACAAAATATTATCAACACACCCCGGAAATTTGTGATTAAGATACTGGGCTAATTTCTTCATTTCTTGCCGCTTGAGATTCTCTTGAGAGCCACACAAATTACAAGGAATGAGAGGGAAGTCCTTGAACCTAGAAACGGCAGTTGGATCACAAAAGTCCGCACAACCTCTTGACGCACCTGGCAAAATCCAAAAATGGCTCATCACCACCAAGGTGACCACG
>JAQBUF010000020.1 GCA_027623995.1 Nitrospirota bacterium | reverse complement strand
ATCCTCCGCCATTATTCCCTCATCCGACATAATTTCCTGAGGTGAACGTGGATTTTCTAGGTAGAATCCATCTTCCAACTGCCGTTTTTAGGGTGAAGGTGCTTGAGAATCTCCACCATTTTCGGATTGACCTATCCCTCCAAATCTCAAGGATACACTTTTGGTCTAGCACACAGGAACATGCAGGGAAAAATTTCTTTGTTTTTTGTTAATGCGGAATTGTACGTATTAAGTTGAGCGTGGTGATCCCGTACAATTGTGGGATGATCTGGAGACAATTCTTAATGTCGCCGTGGTGTTGGGTCCCGGTATTATTTGTCGCATCATTGGTCTCAAAACGGTGGATGCCCCTGTTCGCAGCGCTGACAGTGTTTGCAGCAACCGTGTGGTGGGAAAAGATGCTCGGTGACATCGTGCTGTGGTTATCGAGTTAAGGAATGATTTTGACTGTAAAGGAGAAGGTTGAGAACAACTTTCAGAATCCTAACGAACCCCTTTTATTTATCTCAACCCTTTGTCTTTGACAGTTTTTCCTAAGTGACCGAAAGTTTGTCTTGAAGCCACGAACCTAAAACATTCTGTGAATCACACATATCACGCCTCAGGATTCTTTGTAGTTCTGGGGCATGGTTGTAGGGTTTAATATTTTCACTCCTAGGGGGATGTAAACCCACCCCCATCTGTACTATACTGGTGTCGTATGAAGCGGCTCTCCCTGCTATGGTCTCTAGTTCTTGCTACCGGGTGTGCGAGCATCGTGACGGATATGGAAGATATCCCCATCCATGTCACCACGAACCCGCCGGGCGCGATTGTCCAAGCCAATGCCAACACCTATATCACTCCCGCATCAATTCTTTTGCCTCGTGGTGTAGGGAACTTTCGAGTCATCATTTCCAAGCATGGCTACCACCCTGAGCAAGTCATGGTGACCGAAACGGAAGAGCCGTGGGTTGCCTTGAATGTGTTGAATCTTTGTCTGGCATGCCCCGTTGATGTGCTCAATGGTGCGGGCATGAGCCTTGCCCCCCAAGACATTCATCTACAGTTGAAAAAGCGATGAGAGAACAATGCCTACAATTCGCATCCTCGCCATTATCTTACTCTGCGCGCTAGGCGGTTGCGCGTCCACGCTCTACCCCGGTCCGTGGACTCATGTACCCGTCACTACCAATCCACCTGGGGCCACTCTCCATCTTGCAGGCTATACCTACATGTCTCCGGCACTCGTCTGGGTACCACGCAAGTCCGGGGATTTCAAGCTCTCGATTTATAAAAAGGGGTATCGTCCAGGGCATGTCTTTCTTCGACAATCCCCTGATTACCTGTGGGGGCTCAATGTGACTCCGGTCGGCTTTCTTGCCGACATGCGAACCGGTGCGGCCTATGATGTTGAGCCCGAAACCGTAGACTTCGTGTTGATCCCCAATGAAACCTTTCAACAGGAGACCGGACCATGACCTGGCTTCGTAGCGTGATGGTGCTGTTATTCCTGGTGGTTGGTGTGGGCTGCGCCTCGTTGGCCAATTCGAATATTGTCAGCGTGCCGGTGTTTACCGATCCACCAAGGGCCAAACTCATTGTCGCGGGACGCACCTACTATTCCCCCGATGTGGTCAAGATCCCACGCGGGGCCGGTGACTATATTCTGACTATTGAAAAGGCCGGGTATCGACCCGAACGTATTCTGCTGAAAGAATCGCTCGATGGGTTTGCCTGGTACAATGTTTTTAATTTAGGGACGGGGCTCGTTGATGATTTCGCCAGTGGCAGGATCTACGATCTTGACCCGGAAATAGTGCGTGTGACATTAGTCAAAACTTCGGAATAGTTTTACCCTTCCTTTCCTTGCTTCCTGAATTTCTCTGGCAATCAGTACCTGGCCTTACGCGTTTGAGTAAATTCCCCTGTCCCTAAATGCGCACTCCAGTCTAGAAAATTTTCAAAAGTAAAAGTTGCCTCATTTATTATCATTATTTTTCAAAAATTCTTAGGCGCAGCAATGTGTATATCGCCTGCAAGCCGTCTTGGAATCGAATCTTCTTGCCGTCCTTAATCTTCCTTGGATAATAATTTATGGGTACTTCTACAATCGTCTGTCCATTTTTGAGCAACTTTGCTGTGACTTCTGGGCAGAATTCAAACCGTTGACAAGTGAGTTCTAGGGACTGGAAAGTTTCAGTTCTAAATGCCTTATAACATGTTGGCATATCAGTTAGGTGTGATCCATAGAGGATGTTCGTGAGCCATGTCAGAAACTTTCCACCTAGAAAAAAGGTGAGATGCGAGTAGGTATTGCCAGGTAAAATTTCTCGGGTGCCGTACACGACGTTGGAGGTTCCATTCTGAATGGGGGCTATGAGTTTCTGGTAGTCGTTTGGGTCATATTCTAAATCAGCATCCTGAATTAACAAAATTTCTGAGGTCACGTAAGGGACGGCGGTCCTGATCGCCATCCCTTTGCCCATGTTCCTTTGGTGATAGAGGACTCTGATTCCTTCCTCACTTTCGATAGCCTTTAGTAACTCTCTTGTTCCGTCAGTGGAAGCATCGTCCACGATAATTATTTCTTTGTGCAAAGGGATCGATTGTATTTTTTTGATAATTTCTAAAATGGTCAAACGCTCATTGAATACAGGAATGATGATGGAAACGGTATTGGAGAAATGTTTCATAAGAATCGGTTCTGGGTTATCAGTCGGTAGCCGGCTCTGAAGGATTGGCGATGGCGAACAATTTAAAATGTTTCGATAATTCCTCTGGAAGCGAAAGCGGGCTTATCCATGTTGGCAGTTGTCCTGCCATGAGATTGTCATAAAACTTTGCTTCCCCCGTGGTCAGGGAATAATAGCGACGTTCGCTAGATTTTGGACAGAGCAAAATGAGATCAACCTTCCTTGATTCGAGAATAGCTTGGGCTTCCTGATTCGTTTTGGCTTGCATGATCGTATTGGTATCGATTATCGAAGACATATTGCGGTGGTACGGGGTGGAAAGAACGCTATGCGGTGTGCGGTACAGAAGCTCTGGGCCAAAATCTACAAAGGTGAGAATTGTTCTTTTTTCTCCATTCAGCAGTTCAGAGCCATTGATATAATTTGATAAAGGGGTGATTGGACATTCACCGTGCGGCGCTTTGAGAAAAGCCTTCTCGCGTTCCATGACCACTGCTCCAATTACCGTAAAGCCAATGCATCCAATAAACACCAAAATTATTTGCAATAGTCTTTGATAAAAAACCGTTCGAATGAGAGTGTTAATCGATACTCCTTTCTCGAGGAGAAAGTTGCCATAAGGAATGACTAACAATGCCGTGGCATAGATAGCCGAACGGATTTGAATGATGGCGAGTGGAGTCAATATGAGCAAGGCCATTCCAATATGACTCCAGAGCATGCGCTGGTCTCGCGGAAGGGTTCGACATAAGAGGGTCACAAGGTGTGGTATGCCTAGAAGTGCAATGCCTAAATAGAGGAAAAGTGGACCTACCCAAAAAGGTTTCAAGGAGACCAGGGGTTGTGTTTCTGTTATTTGGTCCCAATGAAGCGAAATCACACGCGGGTCCAGATTCGCGTGGGGTCCGAGAAAAAAATCAGGGAACAATAGCCATTGAATAATGGCGGCAATAAGAGCACCAGAAAAAACAATGGAGACCCGAAGGGTTCGGTTCAAAGAGAAGCGGAGATGATCCTGTAGCACATAAATCGTTATCCAGAAAAGCCAAATCAGAACCAGAGCCGCCAAATGTACAATGGAAAACCGGTCATACTCCAGAATGCCCCATCCAGTCCAAGGCCTCCTCTCAATGGCTAAGGCCAGAGTTGCGGTGATGACAAGGCCTGTCGCAAACAATATTCCCTTTTTACTGAATTCCTTTCCGTATACCCCCCAACAAGCCGTTAAAGTTACGAGGGATATGGCGAGAAAAATAAAGCCCTCGATACTTGTCCAAATCAGTAGCCCACCGAATATCCCGGCAGAAATACACATTTTATTGTGAGTAGGAGTGAGCAGTAGGCGAAGCGTGCATGCCTGAAGCCACATCAATAGCGCGAGGATGAGACTGTGATGATCAGCCTTTCCTGCCATACAATAACCGAAAATGGCTGGTTGTAAGACAAAAAGTCCTCCGGACAATACAAGATGCTGTTTTGATAAATAGGGTGCGATTCCCCAAAGCAAACCAATGAGCGCTATCCCTTGAAGGATTGGACTGACAAGGATTCCAGATAGGTAAAGAGCGTCACTAAAGGGCAAGAAAGGAAGAAATAAGCCTGTGCCGGTTAATAGGATGATGTCGAAGAGTCTCGTCCAATGTAACTCCTCCCCATAGGGAGCATTGCTTCTGAGAAAAAGTGAATTATACCAATCCCCATTTTCAATGAGCGCCAACACTCTGTTTAAATGCATGTAGGAATCAGGGCCAAAAAGGCTGCCTTCTATAATGGGGGAGTCGCCACGAATGACAAAAAATGTGTGCAGCAACAGTAAAAAAAATAGAAGTTTTTTGCAGATTGGAGTAATGGGTTCGATGGGGTTGGGTTCTTGCAATATCATTGGGAAGTTTGACGGAGGTCGCCTTATATTTAAAGGCCTTGGAAGTGAAATTTCTGATTCATCTATATTGCTTTCAGGCTATTGTATAGCCTTGCGAATCCCTATCAATCTTTACAGCCATGGCAGCCCTTTACATTCGGAACTGTTAAAAGATTTGGACTGTTGGGAACAATTTTCAGTGCATTCTAGTGTACTTGATTCATGAAGCAATCTTAAATACGTATCCCTCGTTTTGGGAATTGAAATCACGGGATAAATTTCGTTAGTCTAGGAGTCAGGTTGAATTACAAATAGGGGAAAATGGGTTTCAATTGAAAGACGGAGTATCTGGGCCTCAATGCAATTGAAAAGATTTGGTTGAAAGGGTGTTCCATGCGACAGCGTCGGATCTTTGAAGCAGTTATTATTCTCATCTTAATGGCGAGTCCCTTTCATTTCGTTGAAGCGGCGAATGTGAATGAGAAGGAATCGCTTCGAGGGTTGTCGGGGATTGTGTTAAAGCCGCTGGCCTTTGTGTCTACGCCAACCCAGATTCAGGATGAGTTGCCGCTTTGGGATCTCTCTAAGGAAATTGAGAGCCAACTTCGTCAATCGGGACTTCTGCTTGCGGAACACATGGATGGACAATCTTATGGTCGCCCAGTGTTAGAAATCCAAGGAGCCGTGACACAAATTGCTGCCAACTATTATGCGTATACGGTTTTAATTGAACTTCATCAGGAAGCAACGCTTATGAGTCATTCCATCCATCCTTCCGTGGTCACATGGAGTGAGGGGACGCTGTCTACGGGAGATATTCAAAACTTTCAAGATCGTGTGCGGTTACTGGTGCGAATGTTTATTCAGGATTTTCAGCAGATGAATGCTTCACCTTCTCCGGCCTGGTCCCTCTCTTGGGTACCCTCCGACTCTTAACCCTCTTTGTTCCCCAATCATTTGAGTCCAATCAATCATTCGCTATGAGGACTGGGGTTGATGTGCCATAAGCTCAATTCAATAGCTTCGCGAAGTTCTTGCATGCGGGGGTCGTCGGATCGTGACGTCCAAGTTTTGACTCCAAGCCTTCTGAGTGGATCTTCTGATTGGTGGTCTGGAATTTTCCCAAGGGCTTTCACGATTTCGATTTGAACTTGAAGGTCGATGGTGGGTGACTCCATCATGGCTAATAATGGTGGGAGGATCGTCATGTCACCGCTATGGCTTCCGACTTCTCCCAAGGCTTGTGCTGCTAACGCTTTGATTTCGACAGATTCAGAACTCTCAAGGAGTTGCAAGAGAGGTGGGGTAGCCGCTGTACCCATAAAGCCCATAGCTCGAATGGCCCGGGGGGCTAGATTCGTATCCGTCATGGATAGTTCTAGCGACCGAAGCATTTCCGGACTCGCCATGTTCTTCGCGACATGAATGATTTTTTCTTTGGTGGCGGTGCTGCTTTCTTTGGCGGCAAGAAATGAGGCCATCCGTGTGGCTTGTTTCCATTCCGCCAGAAGTGCAAATGGGAAATCGCTTGTGAGTAGAGCTTTCCTGAGGTGTTCAAGGGCATAGAGCCCAGAGTCAGTTTGTCCATGGGTTTTCGCGGCTTCCCAGGCATCCTCAAATTCTGTGCGAACTTCTTGTCGCCACGGGGTCACTTGTTTATCAATGCTATAGGTCAATTGGCAGGCAGGCCCTTTCCACAGCCGAGATGGGGCTCCTGGTTGATCCGCATCCCCGCCAATTTTGTTCATCGCGACCAATGATCGTCGTTCTTCACATTTGACCTTGAGCATGACATCATGGGGCGTTGACGGGTCCTTTATGACGGTGAGTCCCATGGTTTGCATCCGTTCCGCCACCGCTTGGTGAATATCAATTGATTTTTCAACGCCTTTTTCCGTGAGCGCGAGCGTGTGAATTTGGATATGTTGAGCGCTGGCCAAATATTCCTTTTGCTCGGCAGTGAGAGGATTTCGACGCGCCCAGCTTTCTATGGGGTCTATCGTGGCCACCAAAATGGACATCAGCAAAAGGTATGACAGCACAATTCTCATTTGTCGGGGACTCCCTTTGGATAAGAACACAGACGAATGGTTTTCATTGAAAAATGGAAACGATCTACTTTCCTCTCAATTTACCACAAGTGAACAGCGCTTCGCGATGATAAGGAGTACCTTTTTCTTGGGATAATCGTGATTGTTGTTGGGGTCAAGTGTCTGAAGCAAAGCGCCGAAACAGTGGAGGACAGAATTTTTATTTCACAGAGGTTTTACGGGCATGGTGATTTCTGAGCAACAGGTCAATAGCGAAGTCATTATAGAAAAGTTGGTCGGGCGATTCGATCAGAATGCCCGCCAAGAATACAAATGGCGAATGGATTTGGCGATCAACGCCGGGTATCGCCATATCATCTTGGACGTCACGGATGTCACCTTTATTGATAGTGCGGCATTAGGGTGGCTGGTAATCACGCAACGAAAGTTTAACCGAGTGCGTGGGAGAATGAGTCTTATTGTGCAAGATGGGTTTGTTCGAGACATTCTCAATCTCACAGAAATCGGCGAATGGATTCCTGTGTTTCGAAGTCTTGAAGACGCCGTGGCTGTATCAACTGATGAGTTCGCAGAGAAGGGAAAATCAAAAAATGGTTAAGACGGAACGTCGAAAAATCCCAAGGGTCGCCCCTGTGTTAGGAGCGCCTCTTTCAGTAGAAATTCGTGCCAGCCAGAATAAGTCCTTATCAGCCAAGCTGCTAAATCTTAGCCGGCATGGAGCTCTCCTAGAAATAGATCGCCCTCAATCTTCACCCATTCGAGTTGATGAACGAGTCTCGGTGAAACTTCGACTTCCCCACGATGTGATTTGGGTAGCGGGGATTGTCCGCCATTGTTACGCCTCAAGGCTCGGTGTGTTTTTTCCTGCTGGAGTGAGGGCGGCGTTGCCCAAATCCAATCGTGTCTTCCCGAAAACGATCAAGCCAGTAGAGCGCCGTCGGGCACCGCAAGAAGTTGTCCTGTCCTTGTAGGTTTACGGGTAAGCAAGGCCATCCCTTCCCCACCCTTTGCTCTCACTGCCTTACCTACTGTTTCCTGCTGTTACGGAAACAATCTCCACTTTCAAAAATTTCAACTAAAGCGGTTTAACTTTTCATTCATACACTCAATATTCATTTGCGCAATGGACGTGGGCTTTGTAAATGACTTGAGGTTCGTAGCTGCGGCATCTTATGCCGCCCCTCCTTTTGTTTCCCCGGCCAGTGCGAAGACCCGAAGAGGGCACGATAAGATCGTGCAGCTACAAAAGAAATACACATGAGGAATCAATTTCACCTTTCGACAAAATGGCATTCTTCATGCGTCCTATTTAAAAGTTAAAATACTGCTACTAGTTGATAGCAGACAGCATTTTGAATGAATCCAGACTCCGGTTTTTTAGAATAGGTGTTGAAGGGGTATTGGGTTATTAGAGTCGAATTCTTCGATTGGAAGAGGGTGAGGAGCGCTTTCCCCGTAAAGACATTGGCGGCGCGGGAGTGGTTATCGATAACGTGCAATGAAGTCGAGGGCCTTCACGATCTAGTGCCTTAAACAAGTGAATCTCCACGATACGATTGTCATTGATCCCCATGGCTTCGCACAACGCATCTTGGGCAATCTTTAACCCGCCATCGAGATCCCGCCTGAGCAATGTTGGAAAATAAAAATGAAGGGACAACGCCAAGTAGTGCGATTGAGCCGCATCTAAAAAAACAGTGCGATCGGATGATTGGGCCAAGGCGCCTAGTAATATTTGGCCAATAGAGGCTTTGTAATGTCGTCCCGTCGAAGAGAGGACTCGTCGTCCATTGACCGTTGCGTATTGGCTATTAATGCTGGGCGGTAGGGGCAGAACAAACTCGAATTGAGTGGTTGTCAGCCGTACGAATTGAGTGGTTGATGCACTGACAGGGGAACGCTTTTTGTTCTGACGTGTGTTCGGAAACGGTGATCGATGGGAAGAGGGAGCCGCCACGGGCGTGTAATGATTTAGAGAAGATCCAGCATTTTTCCGAGGTTGTTCTCGAATTGCTCATCATGCTTGATGAGATAGCGGCGCCATTCTGAGGGATTCCAAATCTCTAATTTGTGAAACATTCCAACGAGCACGATCTCCAGATCATCTTCGATGGGAATGGATTTTCTGAGTCGACCGGGAATAAGAATACGCCCAGTCTTATCGATATCTGAGGATGCGGCTTCTGACACCACGAAATGCATGAACAATCGGCTTTGGTCTTCATCAAAGGTCGCTTTGGCTCGAGCGAGAACAGATTCCCATTCTTTCAGGGAATAAGCGGCCAGAGGCTGGTCTTGGCCTTTGACGAAAATAATTTTCTCACCCTCCGCTTCCAGCTGCTCCCGAAGAGGGCTGGGAAGGATGAATCGACCCTTCTCGTCTAATTTACAATGGTATTGGCCAGCAAACATTGTTCAAAAAATCCAGAAATAAGAAATAAGTTGTTGGACTTAATTTTCAAGATCAGGTTAGGAAAATTACCTAGTAATGTCAAGTAATACTTTTAATTTTTAGATCCTCTGGCTGCTAGACCATTCTCGCTAGGGTTTGGACATATATGGTTTCTGCCCCAGCTTTTCGAAGGGTTTTGGCGCATTCATTGATAGTGGTCCCAGTCGTAAAGACATCATCCACCAACAGCACTTTTTTCCCGGAAATTTCATTGGGGCGAATGACAGCAAAAGATTTCCGCAGATTTTTAATCCTAGCGGATCGTTTCAATGTCGTTTGGGGAACGGTGTGTTTCGTGCGGACCAAGACATTCCACAAGACGGGCACTCCGAGGTGATGGCTCAGACGTTCAGCTAATAAGAGCGATTGATTATATTCCCGTTCCCTCAAGCGCGTGGGGTGAAGAGGGACGGCAATAATCCCGTCAAGATCTTGAGGCAAGTCCCAAGCCGAAGCCATGAGCTGTGCGAGTGGCCGCGCTAATCGTACCTTCCCGTGATATTTGAATTGGCTGATGGCATCCTTGAGTACGCCGTGGTAGGCGTAGGGTGTACAGGCTTTGGTGTATGCTGGAGGTCGTTGCCGGCATCGCCCACAAAGGTGTTGTGGGCTGTGGGTGAGAGTAGAGGGCGAGGAAAAGGGAAGATTGCAGCACGGGCATTTGGGATCTGGGAGGACCGAAATGGTCTCCCAGCAGGATGGGCAAATATAGGGAACAGGGTTATCGAAGAGCTCCTCTCCGCAACTGATACAATTCATGGGGAGCAGTACATGAAGCACACGGTGGAGTAGGCGAGAGGGAGTCAACGTCATGCAGATTCAAGGCTCCGGTCAAAGATTGAAATGACTCTAGGAAAAGCCTTGCAGATCGTCAAGCTAATGTTGCGAGAAGTGTCCGCTACTTGGGGGACAACAGAAACACCGCATCGAAAATTTGGACCATGTGCTAAGGGTATGATATAGGAACGAGCGACGATGAATCCCTGGAGATTTCCCGGGGAATCTACACCACCAAGGAATAGAGCGACGTGATTAAGTTAGACCGCGTGTGTAAAGAATATCGTCGTGGTGCTGTGGTGATTCAGGCCCTGAACGAGGCGACGGTGCATATTGCCGATGGAGAGTTTTGTGCGGTCATGGGGCCGAGCGGGAGTGGAAAGAGTACGCTCTTGAATATCATTGCTGGGCTAGACACCATTTCGTCCGGAGAGATTTTTCTGGACGACCAACCCACGAGTAAGTTTTCCGATGCAGAGTGGACTCGACGCCGACGGGAGTGGATCGGCATGGTCTTCCAATCCTTTCATTTGGTGCCAGGATTGACGGCTGCCGAGAACGTGAGTTTACCCTTACAGTTTAATGGGCAACCTTCGAAGATTATTCGCCAACGAGTGGCGGAGGTGTTGGAGATGGTGGGGCTTGGTCATCGGCAAGCCCATCGACCCAGCGAGCTATCGGGCGGCGAGCAACAACGCGTGGCCATTGCGCGGGCGGTGGTGCATCAACCGAGAGTGCTTTTGGCCGATGAGCCAACAGGCAATCTCGACTCTCATCAGGGGGCCGAAATTGTGGAATTACTTCATGGCATTGCGAAGCGTGCTGGGCAGACAGTGATTCTCGCTACGCATTCCGAAGCTGCGGCTGGGGTGGCTGATCGAATCTATGCGTTACAAGATGGGCAACTAACGCAAAGTTCGGCATCGAAGCTGGCATCTGCTGGTGCGATAAATATGGAGACAACATGAATCTTTCGACGACCATCGCCGGGGTGACCTTTCCCACATGTCTCATGAATGCCGCAGGGGCATGTTGTGTGACACAAGAGGAGCTCGAAGCTCTAGGCGCGTCACATGCCGGCGCAATCGTGACCAAATCTATGACGCCACAACCGCGTGAGGGCAATCCTGGACCGAGGTATCATAGCTTTCCTCACGGGTCCATTAATTCAATGGGCTTGCCAAATTTAGGGTACCCAGCCTACGCCAAATTGATCCCGGAGCTTCGACGGTTCAAGAAACCTATCGTGGCGAGTATCGCGGGACTCAATCCCCAAGATTTTATCGAAGCGGCCAAAGCCATTGAACTGGCCAAACCAGACCTGGTCGAGGTCAACCTCTCCTGTCCCAATATCCCCGGAAAGCCGCAGATCGGTTATGACACCGAAGCGTCGAGGCAACTGTTACTCGAACTTCAAGACTGCCTCACCATTCCCATGGGAGTAAAATTGCCACCCTATTTTGATCCGGTGCATCATGAGGCCATGGCCAAAATGCTGGAGCAGATGAATGTGTCATTTTTGTCGCTCATCAATTCAGTGGGCAATGGGCTGGTAGTCGATCCAGAAACAGAAACGGTGGTCATCAAACCCAAAGGCGGCTTTGGCGGGATTGGTGGGACGATCATCAAGCCTGTAGCCTTAGCCAATGTGCGGGCCTTTTGGAAGCTATTTCAGGGACGCATGCCAATCATCGGAGTCGGCGGCGTCGTGACAGGAACGGACGTCTTCGAGCATCTGCTCTGTGGCGCATCGGCGGTTCAAATAGGGACGACATTAGTTGAGGAAGGGCTGACGGCGTTTGACCGCCTCGAAAAAGAACTGTCCGAAGTCTTAACACAAAAAGGCTATGCCACGGTGGAAGCCTGTCGAGGGCGGCTCAAAGAATTGTAAACGGTTTTGGGATCGTCTGAAATCGAGGGAGGCGGCGAGGCTGATTATTTACTGGGAACGGTAGTTTTGGGAATAAGGCGTAAGAGCAGACCTTGCCGAAGAAGTTGAGCCACATTTCGCACGCGCAGGCGACGCATCAAATTGAATCGATGGACTTCTACCGTGCGCACACTGATATCAAGCTGTTCGCCAATTTCTCGATTGGTATGCCCAAGGGCCACCAATTTAAGAATTTCTTTTTGACGAGTCGTTAACGAAAAGGCCTCGTCCTTCTTTTCGCGCACCGCACCCGTCAAATCCTGGGTCTTCACTTTTGCTTTAGCCATGAATGATGCCTGGATGAAAGACTGCTCAAGAATGAATGCTGAATAATGAACCCCCTATGTACCAAAATTAGGCACCCTCATACAACTCTCCCTATTGACGCATGTTTTACCCCATCTTGACATTGGCAATTCACCATATTTGGAGCCGGCCCTGGCGAACCGGGCTCACGGTCTTTGGGGTGGGAATTGGGGTGTCGGCAGCGATGGCGATGTCCGTCGCCAATGAAGAAGTCTTTCGTTCCTTCGAACAAACCGTGACGCAAGTGGTGGGAACGGCGACGATTCAGGTGACCGCCACCGAGGGATTGCTCGATGAACAAGTCGTGATTTCCATACGAAAACATCCCGCAGTGGTGTCTGCAAACCCAGTCATTAATATTTCAGCCACAGCCATTCTCCCAAGTGGCGATTCGCAATCGATACGTCTTCATGCCGTAGATGTGCTGGAATGGCTCAGCGCCGATACCCTCAAATTTTCTTCTGCCGATTCCCAAGAGTCGTCTCTGGACTATCTCATTAATCCCGATGTGTTCTTTCTTCATCAGGAGACCGCCAAGCGATTCAATCTTCAGGTTGGTGATGCGCTGGGCCTCGTTGTTGGCAACCGTCGCTACGAGGTCACCTTAGGCGGAGTGTTTGATGCCGCTCAAGCAGGACAATCCTGGGATTCCCTGGCCGTGATGGATATCGCCGCCGCACAAACCCTGTTTGATCTCGTAGGCTATGTGGATCGATTCGATCTGACGACGCAGGCAGGGGCCAATACCCAAGCCGTGATTCAAGATTTGCAACAAACCCTGGGCCCCACCGTCTCCGTCGGGCGGCCAGCCCAACGAAATCAACAGGTTGAGCGTATGCTCCGGTCGTTTCAACTGAATCTCACCACCTTAAGCATGGTCGGGCTGTTCGTGGGGGTGTTTCTCGTCTACAACGCCGTAGGCTTTTCCGTGGTCCAATATCGGCGGGAAATCGGGATTCTCCGGGCGCTCGGCATGTTTCGAAACCAAATCGGGCTGCTGTTTTTAGGAGAGGCTGCCGTGGTGGGTGTGCTGGGAGGAGCCTTAGGAACCATCTTGGGGGTATTCTTTGCGAAATTCCTAGTGGTGTTGGAAAGCCAAACCGTGTCGGAACTGTATACCTCAGTGGCAGTAGGCTCCGTCGAGCTCACCCCAGCCTTATTGGCGGCAGGAAGTGTGTTGGGCCTGGTCATCTCAATCCTCGGGGCATTGGGGCCATGTTGGGAAGCCAGCCACACCGAGCCAGCACGCGCCTTGGCACCCGGTCAATATGAAGACACCAGGCAAAACCGCTATGGGGTATTTACCACTGTGGCAGCGGCGCTATTTCTGTTGGCGTTCGGCCTTTCGAGCCTGGCGCCCATAAACGGCATTCCAGTGTATGGATACGCTGCTGCGTTTTGCCTCCTGCTGGCCTGTACCTGTTTAGCCCCATTGTGCATTCACGCGCTTCGGGGAATCATGAATCTGCCGTTTAAATCTTCCCTGGGTTTGTCGGCTCATCTGGCTGCGGATCAAATCATTCGAACTCCAGGGCGAAATAGCATGACCCTCTCCGCGATGATGGTCGGCATTGCGATCATGGTTGGCGTCGGCGTCATGGTCCAAAGCTTTCGGGCCACAGTGGAGACCTGGATCGATCAAACGATGATGGCCGATCTGATCGTCACCCCACAATTAGATGTGTTGGAAGCAAGTCAGGCGGGGAAAGATTCGCACTTCCCAGAATCATTTCTCTTAGCAGTCTCCGCCGTGCCAGGTGTGGCGGCCGTGGACCCCTATCGGCAAGTCCGCATTCAAGTCGGTTCCAGCACCGTCATACTCGTGGGACGCGATTTCCACATCCATGCCGATCGTAGCCAGTATCTGTTCGTCGATGGCGACTCCGATACGCGACTGCAAGAAGCGCTAAAGAAAAATGGCGTCATCCTGTCCGAAGTGTTGGCCAAACGATTAGAAGTCGAAGTCGGGGAGTCGTTGATGTTGCCAACACGCCAAGGTTCCCATGAATTTCCAGTCGTAGGAATCTTCTACGACTACGCCACCGATGGCGGCAAAGTCGTCATGGACCGAGCGCTGTATAAAAAGTTTTGGGAAGATGCCTCGGCGTCAGTGTTAGCTGTGTACCGAGACCCACAGATCACCGCTGAAGCGCTTCGGGATCGTCTGAACAATGCCCTGACCCCACTCATGCCGATCACCACGATTAGCAATCAAGAACTCCGCGCCGAAATCCTCGAAATTTTCGATCGAACCTTTCGAGTCACCCATGGTCTGGAATTAATCGCAGTAGTGGTGGGCCTGTTGGGCATCGTCAATACCCTCCTCACCGCCATCGTCGAACGCCAACGAGAGTTCGCCACCTTTCGCGCACTTGGCGCCGGCGTGCGACAAATTCAAGGCATGGTGTTCTGGGAATCACTCATCCTCGGTGCCATCGGGGCAGTCCTAGGCTTACTAGCCGGCCTGCTCCTAGCCGCCCTGCTCATTTTCGTCATCAACAAACAATCCTTTGGATGGACCATCCAATTCGTCGTCTCCCCCAGCACCCTCATCGGAGCCATCACTGTCGCCGCCCTAGCCGCCATCACCGCCGCCTACCTCCCAGCCCGATGGGTGACCAAAGGCGTCATCGCCGAAGGCTTGCGGTATGAGTGACGGATAAAGAAATCTTGGTTTATTTGTCTTGTCCAATGTGCTAGCATCATGCTAGCATAAAACATTGAATTTTTAGCCAAGAGGTAAAGCCATGAGCACACTCACCATTAGAAAAATTCCAGAAGCCATACTCGATCGGCTCAAAGCGGCTGCTAGTCGGAAAGATCATTCCATGGAACAAGAAGTCCGTGAACTGCTTAAAAAGAAGTATGCCACTACTCCCGAGATAGCCTCACGGATTCAGAAAAGGTGGAAAGAATTACCTAAGACCACCCCTGCGAAAATTAAAACATGGCGACAAGTCGGTCGTCCCTAAAGAGGTCTGCCTGGTGGTCGTAGATACCATGGTCTTCGCATACGCGCTCCTCGGAGTCACACGTTTTCGTGACGAATCTCTCGCGGTATTAACCAATGCCGAAGACATCATTGTCCCCGATAGCTTCCGAGCCGAACTCGTGAATGTGGTGTGGCAATGGACGCGCGAAAACCAATTGACCCTTGAGGTGGGAATTGAGGTATTAACAGATGCGGATGCCCTAATCACCCATGCAACACCCGCGGACGAACTTTGGGAACGTGCCCTTGAGTTATCCGTTGCAGCAAATCATCCAGCTTACGACACCCTGTTTGTCGCACTAGCCGAACGGGAAAATACCGGACTCGTTACCTACGACACAAAATTGCGTAAAAAGTTTCAGAACCAGACCATTTCACCCTCGGATTATCTTAGTAGTCTGTCTAGGTAAGTGCATTTGAAAAAGGGTGTAAAGTAGCCGCCGCCTACCTTCCAGCCCGCTGGGTCACCAAAGGCGTCATCGCCGAGGGGTTGAGGTATGAATGATTGAGGAATCGGTCATTCCCGACATTTTTAATCGGGGCTCCACTCTTTCTTTTCCCTCTTTAATTTTCCCCAGCGCTTAGGTAGCATGGCTGAGCCATGGATGAAGCTTTAATAGGGTCATATTTCTCGTTCATTTTAACCCTCATAGGTCTCCCCACAGTTGAAATTAACAGACTATCACGCCAAATACTTTGCGCATGACTTGACCCGCCGGTCTGTAAACGGCATGGACCGGTTATCCATGTCACTCTTCGACGCAGCTGTGGATCTGAATCCCCACCAGATCGAGGCGGCTCTGTTTGCTCTACAATCACCGCTTTCAAAGGGCGTGATCTTGGCCGATGAGGTTGGTCTAGGAAAGACGATCGAGGCGGGCATCGTGCTCTGCCAGTTCTGGGCGGAACGCAAGCGGCGACTTCTGGTTCTTTGCCCTGCGTCCATTCGAAAGCAGTGGGCGCTAGAGCTAGAGGAGAAATTCAACTTGCCTAGCCTTGTTTTGGATGCAAAGGCCTTTCGCGAGGCCCAACGCAGTGGGCGGGCCCCACTCGCCGAGAAAGCCGTCATCATCCTCTCATTCAACTATGGGAATGCGTTGCGCGAAGAGTTAAAGGCAATCCAGTGGGACCTCGTCGTGATTGATGAAGCGCACAAGCTCCGCAATGCCTATAGACCCAGCAACAAAGTTGGCCAAGGCTTACGGTGGGCCACTGAAGACTCCCGCAAGCTGTTATTGACCGCGACGCCTCTCCAGAACTCACTCTTGGAGCTTTTTGGGCTATCCACGTTGATTGATGATCATCATCTCTTTTGGGAGCCAGATAATGGGCAAGAAGTTGAAATCTGCCAAACGCATCGTGGAGAGATTGCGGGTTTTCAATCAGGTATTTCCCAATCAAAAATTCACTTTCGAAGTATTTCCTATCCTGAACTTTGGCGCACCTGGGCGAGCGAGCCTTCGTTGGAAACACATGTACGGCATTTACAAAAAAAATATGAGATTCACGTTTCCCTTGAAAAATGAACGCTCTATCACACCAAATTCATCTGCACGTTGCGGGGGCGGGTCTTTTGTTGACTCATACTTCAAACCTCGCTTCTGCCGTGTTTTGCTTCGATCATCAATGAGTCAGTTATCCAATTTTTCACTTGCCTTGGGCGCGGCTGGGCCGCCGCCTCGAATCGACTTTTCGGCGAGGGCTGTTTGAGCGAAGGGAAGCATTGAAAAAGTCCGTCAGCTTCGGGCAACCGCCCAAGCTGCAACGGCTGGACCTTCTGGACATACGAACGCACCCCCGGCGATTGGGTCCCTTTGGACAAGTTGCGAAAATAAACTCTGAAAGATGGTATTCTTGCAGAGGAGTTGAATAACCATGGCACCTGATCCGATCTCCGAATTTGTTTTTAATGACCATGCCTTATTTGAAATGGCCAGGAGGGGGCTGAGTGAGGCGATTGTCGGTGCGGTCCTGAATGAACCAGAACAATGGTTTGAGGTTCGACCAGGGCGACATGTCTTGCAATCTCGTCTTCAATTGGGTCATCCTCCTAGACAATTCCTTGTTCGAGTCTTTGTGGACATAGATCGTCAGCCTGCAGAAGTTGTTACTGCATATCGGACAAGCAAGATTTTGAAATATTGGAGGGAAGAGTTATGAAAGTTTCTTATGATCAGAAGTCGGATGTCCTTAGCGTGATCCTTAAAGACGGGGCTTCGGTTTCTGAAAGCGACGAGGACAAGCCCGGAGTCATCCTGGATTATGATGAAGGTGGCAATCTGGTATCTATTGAAATTCTGGATGCATCCAAACGTGTCACTGAAGCAGATAAAGTCGAATTTCAAACGACAGGCTAGGCCACAGACTTATTGAGTATGATTCCTCTCAGCTCGCTGGTACATAGCCAAGATGGGTTTATCTAATTGAAAAGAAGTAAACGAGAAAAACTCGAATCCGCTGGGTGGGCCCTTGGGTCAGCCCAGGAGTTCTTGGGTTTGTCAGATGCCGATGCGGCACTTATCGAGTTGAAGTTGGCCTTAAGCCGCAGTCTGCGCGATCGCCGCCAACGCCGAGGGCTGTCGCAGGTCGAGTTAGCCAAGCGCCTTCGTTCCAGTCAATCTCGTGTGGCTAAGATGGAGTCTGGCGATCCCTCTGTTTCGATGGACTTGTTAGTCAGTTCTTTACTCCTGTTGGGTGCCAAGCCAGCTGACCTCGCCCGCACGATAAAAGGCGGAGATAGCAAAGGCCGCCATGCTGCCGCGTAAAAACCTTTTAACGCAAGAGAAATGATGTGGCCGAAAAAGTAAAAGTTTGGTTTGATCCTGAAGGGGATTTTTTGGAAGTTCAGTTCAAGGATGCCCCAGGTTTCATGCGTTCGACTGCCCACGATGCAGTCATGGAACGTGTCGATGAGCAGGGGCGGCTGCTAGGGTTTAGCGTACAGGGCGTGAGCCGTTTTCGAAAAGACCATCCTCTAGAAGCCGAACTTGTCGCAGGGGACTAAAACTCCCCATTTTCCATTAATAGATTTCCCCTCAATCCCTGCTTGGCTCATAACTTGACTTACACTTGACCTATTGCTAGAGCGCTATTACGATAGGTACATGGCATTTCAGCCTAAATTCACGATAACCCCTCAATTGCTGAGCCTTATTGAGGAAATCTCCGCATTTCGAGAGAAGATTCTCTCGGCGACAATTCAGGTTCCCTGGATTCCGACCCTCCAAAAGGATGCTCGAGTTCGAAACACTCACAGCTCTACGGCCATCGAGGGGAATCCTCTCACGCTTGAACAAGTCCGCCTGTTAGAAGAGGGGCAGGCCCTTCCGACTGAACCTCAACGTGCAACGCGTGAGGTGCTCAACTATTTCGCTGGTCTGCGCTTCATTGAAAAGCTTCCATCAGATAAGCCCATCACCCATAAAGAAATTTTTTCACTTCATTCCCTCTTGGCGTCAGATGTGATGGACCAAGGAAAAGCTGGTCGGTATCGAGATATTCACGTGCAGGTCGGTCAGTATGTTCCACCTCCGCCTGAGATGGTCTCTGGTTTAATGGCTGAGCTGTTGGATTGGTGGAATGCAAATTCCTCACCGTGGTCTCCTGTGATCTCGTCGGCGATCATTCATTATCAGTTTGAGGATATCCATCCCTTTGCAGATGGCAACGGTCGCACTGGTCGAGCACTGGCACTCTGGGAATTGTATCGCCGCGGTTTTGATACCCACCATATCTTTTCCGTAGATGATTTTTATTGGAAAGACCGTAGCCGGTATTACACAGCTCTTGCATCGGTCCGAAAGGATGGCTGTGATTTAACACATTGGTTGGAATACGCTGCAGAAGCTATTCACGTTTCGTTGGAACAAGTGTGGGATCGGATTCAGCATCTCTCTGCTGGCGCAGGAAAGAAAAAAATCGTGTTGCGGCCTAAGCAAGAGCAACTTCTCCGCCTTCTACGCGACCGACAGAGCCTTACGCCTCAAGAAATCCGTGAAGGTATTGGCGTTTCTAAACAGGGTGCGATGGATTTGTTGAATCCACTCCTGGAGGCAGGTTTGGTCCAACGAGTGGGAACGAGGAAGTCCGGGCGATATATTTTGTCGTGATAGGAAAGAGGAGTATGTAGTGACATCAGATGATCGCTATGATGCTTCGGATCTGCCCGAGGCTCAGTTTGAGCCTGGCTCAAAGAAGCAGGTGCTGAAAAATTGGCTGGGCATTACGTCAAAATCGATGATGGATAACGCCGAATCTCGATCCCTGGAAAAGGCGTTAGACATTCTGGTCCGAAAGTACGACGAGTCTCATAGATTTACCACCGAGGACCTCTGCGACTGTCACCGAATCTGGCTTGGAGATATCTACGATTGGGCAGGGCGCTATCGGCAGGTGAATGTGAGCAAGGACGATTTTCTATTCGCGGCAGCAGCGCATATCTCATCTTTGATGACGCAATTTGAACGGGACGTGTTGGGGCGCTGGACACCGTGCCGTTTTCCAACCCGCCAAGAAATCTTAGAAGCATTGGCGGAAACGCACGTCGAGTTGGTGCTGATTCATCCGTTTCGAGATGGGAATGGACGGCTTGCCCGTTTGCTTTCTACTCTCATGGCCCTTCAAGCCGGGTTGCCCTTGTTAGATTTTGGTGTGCTGGCGGGAGAGAAGAAAATGGCATACTTTGCGGCGATTCGCTCCGGGCTAGATAAACAATATGCACCCATGGAGAATCTTTTTGAGGAAATTATTGAGCAGAGCCTTTCGACTTCTTAACTGGTTTAGCCTTTTCCTTTTCAGATAACATTCGAGCAATCTCTTCGACTGGCATGCCGGTTTCAATGGCGGTGGAGGTGGCAATGTTGGTAACCAACGCCTTCCGGTATTTCTCCGGGGTTTTGAAAAATGGGTTTGTTTCTATGAGGGGTTTTTTGCGCATCGTGTCTTAGTTCCAGCACTTATTATATACCAGGAATACGCTGTAAAGCATCATTCAATGATGGTGCGCGTTATAGGATATCTATGCTGGAGTGGGGGAATTCACTTGAACCTCGAATCCCATGTCTTGGATCATTTGTTGGACTTCGTGGGCTGGGTCTCCTGGGGTGGTGAGGTAGCCGTTGACGAAGAGGGAATCGGCGACGTAGAGGGCTAGGGGTTGAAGGGAGCGAAGGTTATATTCGCGTCCGCCTGCTGCGCGGAGTTCTCTTTTTGGATGAAAGAAGCGGAACATGCTCATGATCTTGAGGCAGCGTTGTGGGGTTAAATTATTCTCGTTTTCTAGGGGTGTTCCGGATGCGGGGTGGAGCATGTTGAGGGGGATGGAATCTGGATTGAGGTCTTTCAGGGATAAGGCGAGATCCACAAGGTCTTCGTCTTGTTCTCCCATGCCGACGATGCCACCAGAGCAAAGTTCGAGGCCTGCGGCTCTGGCGTTGTTAAGCGTGGTGATACGGTCTTGAAAGGTATGTGTGGTGCAAATTGAGGCATGGTATGCCTCGCTGGTGTTCAGGTTGTGGTTGATTCGATCAACCCCTGCGGCTTTGAGTTGTTGGGCTTGTGGCTCGGTGAGTAGGCCGAGGGAGCAGCACACTTGAATGGGCAGTTCTTCTTTTATTTGGCGAACCGCTGTGGATACGACTTCAATTTCCCGATCTAATGGGCTTCTTCCACTAATCACCACACAGTAGCGTTGGGCCTTGGATTCGGCTGCGCGTCTGGCTGCCGTGAGCATTTGTTCAGGGTCGACGAGGGCATAGCGTTCGATTGGTGCTTTGGAAATAGATGATTGTGAGCAGTAATGACAGTCTTCCAGACAGGCACCGCTCTTGGCATTGAACAGCATTTGTAAGGTGACTGTGTTGCCGAAGTGCCGATGTCGGATTCGATACGCGGCATTGATCAATCCCAACAAATCTTCATCTGGTGTTTGGAGCAGAGACAGGCCTTCTTCGCGGGTGATGTTTTCATCCTGTAACACTTTATCTGCGAGTTGGGTGTAGTCTGTCATGTGGTTGCTCCGTTGATGGGTTCGCCCAGAAATGTCAGTGAATCGTCAGCGTTGGTGGACTAGCAGGAATTAACTGGCCTGATGAACCAGTGCGGCTTTTTCTCGGGTGCGTGTGCCGAGAGAAGGCTGCGACGGGATCGAATCATATTCGGCTTGCGGAATTTGCGGTGCATCTCCCCACATGTTTTCCAGGCCATAAAACGTACGAATGTTTTCATGGAAGACGTGGACGATGATATCGTCATAGTCGAGGAGAACCCAAGTTCCTGAAGATGTGCCTTCAACCGTGGCCTCAGCCTTAAACGTTTTCTTCAGCTCATCCTGGATGGCGCTGGCAATGGCTTTGACTTGGCGTTCCGAACTTCCTGAACAGACGACAAAATAGTCGGCAATTGAGGTTAGGTTTCCAACTTCCAGAATGACGACGTCGGTGGCCTTCTTTTCAAGAGCAGTCCGTCCCATGGCAAGGGCTTTGGCTTTTATTTTTTCAGCAATACTCTGTTTCATGTTTACGTTCCATATAAGTGATGCTGGATTATATAAGATTCAATGGGGGTCGGCAACCAATCGCCCATGCTGAGGCCTTCTTTTAGGCGCTCACGAATGGTGGAGGCGGAAATCTCACATGAGGCTAGGGCCAACAGGGTGAGGGTGGTATTGGCTGAGGTTGGGATTTCGAGACGATCTCGTTGTCCATTATCGAGGGCGGTGAGGTCTTTCTCTGGTATTGACGGAAGCATGGGCAGCGACCTGATCTGGGTGAATCGCACCTCCGGTCGTGAGATGACGATGAAGTTGGCCTCGGCTAATAATTGGTCGCTGGCCCTCCAGGTGGGAAGGTCCAGAAAGGCATCCAGCCCCACCAGAAAGGATAGTTCGCCTTCTATCTGGCTTCTCAGAGCCTGGAGTGTATCGATGGTGTAGCAGGTCTGCGAGGACGTGGCTTCGATGTTGGAGATTCCAAAGAAGGGGATGTCTTTGATCGCCAGTTTGACCATTTCCAGTCGATGGTGAGCTGGGGCTAGGGTTTCGGCTGGTTTGTGAGGCGGGTCGCCTGTGGGAATAAAAATGATGTGGTCTAAGGCCAGTCGCGTACGCGTTTGCTCGGCAATGTGTAAATGGCCGCGATGAATGGGATTAAATGTGCCTCCGAAGAGTCCGATACGCATGGGGGGTGCTAAGGGGTCGAAAGCCTATGGTCGTGATCTCAAAGAATCACGAGATTATCTCGATGAATGATTTCTTCGTATTCCTTGCCGCCTAAGATTTCCTGAACTTCTTTGGTCTTCCGTCCTTTGATTTTTTCCAGTGATTGCGATGAAAGGTTGACCAGCCCTTTGGCAAATTCTTTTCCATTCGCATCGACGCAAGACACGGGATCACCCGAGGAAAATTCTCCTCTGATGTTCAGGATGCCAGAGGGTAATAAACTTTTTCCACGGTGTCGTAACGCTTCGACGGCACCATCATCGAGAACCAGTTGTCCTTTGGGTCTTAGGGTAAAGGCGATCCAATGCTTTCGACTGGGCAGCCTCCGATCTTGTGGAAGAAATAAGGTGCCTTGCCCTTCTCCTGCAAATATCTGCGTCAAGAGATCAGGCGTCTCACCATTCATAATAAGGGTGGGTACTCCGAATTGCCCAACGTCTTTGGCGGCTTGTATTTTCGTGACCATGCCGCCTCGGCTCTCCTCGCTACGTGAGGTGCCGGCTCTCTGTTCGATGTCTGGGGTAATTTCTTCAACCACTGGAATGAGTTTGGCTTGAGGGTTTTGACGCGGGTCTTCGGTGTAGAGGCCGTTCACGTCGGATAAAATCACGAACAGGTCGGCGTCCACCAAGTGGGCGACTTGACCGGCGAGGGTGTCGTTGTCGCCAAAGCGAATTTCCTCGACGGAGACCGTATCGTTCTCATTGATGATGGGAATGACATCTAACTCAATCAGGGTGGTCAACGTATGCCGCGCATTGAGAAATCGTTTGCGGTCTGTCAGGTCTTGATGCGTCAATAATATCTGCGCTACTTTTTGGCCGGTTTCCTGAAAACATTTTTCGTACGCATGGATCAGGTGGCTCTGTCCCGCTGCTGCCGCTGCCTGTTTTAACGGAATGGTTTGCGGATAGGTTTTCAATCCTAACTTTTCGATTCCGGCGACAATGGCTCCTGATGATACGAGGACGATTTCGCGTTGTTGGGTTTTCAATTCGGCAATGTCGCGAGAGAGTCGTGCAATGAGATCATGCCGCAACCCTAGGTCGCGAGAGGCAACCAAGCTGCTACCAATCTTGAGGACTACGCGTTTGGCGCCGGTGATGAGCTGATGTCGCATGATTCCTTCACTTCATCCAAGCGTGAACCAATATAGGTCACGAGTGCGTCGAGGCCTTCTCGTGTGGCTGAAGAGACCGCGAAAAATGTTAACCCGTGCTCATTGCTGTATTGCTGAAGTTTTAAAAGTTTTTCGCCATCGCCCTTGACGTCGAGTTTTGTGCCGATGATGACAAACGGTCGATCTGCTAAATGGTTGTCGAACGTCGATAGCTCGCGTTGAAGAATGGCAAATGCTTCTAAAGGATCTTCCTGTGCCCATTCTGAAATGTCGATGAGATATAACAAAAACGCCGTGCGCTGAATATGTTTTAAAAATTGAATGCCTAATCCTTTCCCTGAATGGGCGCCTTCGATGAGCCCAGGGATGTCGGCCATGACAAAGCTGCGATATTCTCCAAAGGGTACCACGCCAAGGTTGGGGACTAAGGTGGTAAATGGATAGTCGGCAATTTCTGGGCGCGCTGCGGAGAGCGTCGAAATCATCGTGGATTTGCCTGCATTGGGATAGCCGACCAAGCCGACATCGGCGAGCAGTTTTAATTCTAGATCCAATGTGAATTGTTCGCCTGGCATTCCAGGCTCGAAATTCGTGGGCGCCCGGTTGGTTGATGAGCTAAATTGGGAATTGCCTCGACCACCTTTTCCCCCACGGGCAATAATTACCATTTGGCCATCCTCAATAAGGTCTGCCAAGACGTCGCTGGTTTGGTGATTTTTAATAATGGTTCCAACCGGGACGGTCACGGTTACGTCTGCTCCGTTGCGACCATGCTTATTCGTACCTTCCCCATGACGACCAGGCTTGGCTTCGTAGTGGCGAAGATATTTTAAATCGAGCAACGTGGTCGCACGGTGAGATGCTTGAAATATCACATCTCCACCTTTTCCCCCGTCGCCACCATCGGGCCCACCATGCGGTACATACTTCTCACGCCGGAAACTGGAAATGCCACTCCCGCCGCTCCCGGCTTTGATATAAATTTTTGCTTGATCGATAAACATAAAGGAGTCCTTGCAAGTTGATTTTAATCAATCAACCTGCCTGAAATATTAGCTTTTGAAGATTATAGAGGAACGAAAGGTAAAACTGGAAGGGATTACGCTGCTGGATAGACGCTGATCTTACGTCGGGCTTCGCCGCCTTCAAATTTGACGATTCCTGGGAATTTGGCAAACAAGGTATGGTCTTTGCCCATGCCCACATTAAAACCAGGATGAAACTTGGTGCCACGCTGACGGATCAAAATATTGCCCGCCTTGACTACCTCACCACCATATTTTTTCACGCCGAGATACTGGGGATTACTATCTCGCCCGTTTCGTGATGATCCGCCACCTTTTTTATGTGCCATGGAGTCTCCTCAAATCCTCTATCAATCAGCCTGCAACAATTTCTTCAATCCGAATATGTGTGAAATCCTGTCGATGTCCTTTGGTGCGGCGGTAGCCTTTTCTCCGTTTTTTCTTAAAAATAGTGATAGAACGGGTTCTGGCATTTCTTACCACGGTCGCTTTTACGTGGGCTTGATCAAGTTCTGGTTGACCAACAGTTCCGCCATCATCGCCTGAAATGAAACGAACGGGTTTTAATTCAACCGTTTGTCCTACTTCAGCATCAAGTAATTCAACGTCAAGTGTGGTGCCTGGCTCCACACGATATTGTTTTCCGCCTGTTTCAAGAATCGCATACATAAGGTCCGTAACCTCCCAATCCAAAAAGAAATATCATGCAGATTGAGATCATGTCAAGACGCGCCGGCTAATTAGTTGACCCTACCCACCTAGATTGACAGGGTTTTGTCGCCTGGGCTATATACGCGGCTGGATTGTTTCTCTAAATGATATTGACCGAAGGGTAAAGGATAACCCCAAGCTATGGTTACCGCAAGTGAAAAAATTTGGATGGATGGCCAATTTGTCAATTGGAACGAGGCCCAGGTTCATGTCTTGACCCATGCTCTACATTATGGGTTAGCGGCCTTTGAGGGGATTCGTTGCTATAAGGGAAGTAAGGGCTCGGCTATTTTTCGTTTAAGTGAGCATGTGGATCGTCTCTTTGAATCGGCCCATATTATGGCGATGAAGGTGCCGTATAGTAAAAAAGAGGTGTCCGACGCCATTGTTGAGACGGTGCGCGTTAATAAATTGGAGTCCTGTTATATTCGGCCCTTGCTCTATGTGGGATATGGCGAAATGGGCCTGTTTCCTGGAAATAATCCCATCAAGTTGAGTATTGCGGCTTGGCCCTGGGGGACATATTTGGGGGAAGATGCATTAGAAAAGGGTATTCGGGCCAAAATGTCTTCTTTTACCCGACACCATGTGAACGTGTCGATGACTCGAGCGAAGGTTTCCGGGTATTACGTGAATTCTATCTTAGCTAAATGTGAGGCCAAGAATTCAGGCTATGATGAGGCGATTCTTCTTGATCCTGAGGGGTATGTGGCTGAAGGGACAGGAGAGAATATTTTCATTGTGAGAAAAGGCATCCTCAAAACGACACCCTTGACCTCCATTCTTGAAGGGATAACCAGGGATGCCATCATGAAGCTTGCCGAAGAACGAAAAATTCCGGTGGTTGAAGAGCGCTTCACCCGAGACGCCATGTACGTGGCGGATGAAGTGTTTTTAACAGGAACGGCGGCTGAGGTGACACCTGTGCGTGAAATTGATGACAGGTCTGTTGGCGAAGGTAAACGCGGTCCTATGACGACGCTTCTACAAAAAGCATTTTTTGATATTGTGAAGGGCGAAGACCCCACTCACCAAAATTGGTTAGCCTCGGTTTAGAGGTAAGGCCAATCCTACTGTTTGATTTTTTTGACGTATCCTTTTCACGCAAACAATTTGCGAGTTGCTAATAGAGGAATGCTTTCATGATATTCGTGAAAGTGGGGTGGCAGATCTAATTAAGCTGTCTACTTTGAATGTTCTTCGGAATCGTGATCAGCGGGTTCGGTTGCAGGAGGTGTTGAAGCTGGCGCGGATGTTGATTCACTCGTGGTAGCTGGAAGGCCAATCACGGATGATAAGGAGTGCTCTCGCTTGGAAAGAATAGCCAAACTTAAGGAGGTGAGCATGAAGATCACTGCGGCTCCAACAGTCACTTTGCTCAGGAATGTGCCCGGCCCTCGACTACCAAAGACTGTTTGACTCGATCCACCAAATGACGCGCCGATTTCCGCCCCTTTACCCGCCTGAAGCAGAATAGCCGCAATCATGAGAAAGCAAACAATGAGATGCAAAATGACGGTGATGGTATACATAGTTTTTTATTCTTTGGTTTTTTAGGTTGAGGCCAAATCTGCGAGACCGCAGATCTTAGCAAAAACTACGGGGTCAAGACAAGCTTTTCCTATCAATGCCCCATCAATTTCTTTACAGCTAAAGAGCGCTTCGGCATTTTGCGGGGAAACACTTCCCCCGTACAGAATCCGAACATCCTGAGAGATTTCTCCAAATTCTGTGCTGAGTGTCGCGCGAAGAAAGGCATGCACTTCTTCAGCTTGTTCTACGCTGGCAGCCCTTCCTGTCCCAATGGCCCAAACCGGTTCATAGGCGATGATGATTGTTGGAATATTTTCGACTCCAACCTCCGAGAGCCCTTTGAGCAATTGATCTTTGACTACCGCTTGTGTGTTCCCAGCCTCTCGCTCTTCTAAGGTTTCGCCCACGCACAGTATTGGAATTAACCCATGCGCCAAGGCGGCTTTGACCTTTTTATTCACTTCGTCGTTTTTTTCTCCAAACAGGTGTCGCCGTTCGGAATGTCCCACAATCACATAAGTGCATCCCAAGTCCTGTAACATGGAGCCTGACACTTCACCGGTATAAGCCCCTTCAGTTTCCCAATAGAGATTTTGCGCGGCGATGGCAAAACGATCTTCTTGTGTCATGGCTTGTTGAACGGCAAACAGGCTGACAAAGGGAGGAGCCAGGACAATATCGATGGATGTTGAAGGCGATAAGACTTTTCGGAATTCGTGTACAAAGGTCACGGCTTCCGCAGCCGTTTTATGCATTTTCCAATTGCCGGCGATGAGGCGAGTTCTCATAGGATGTATATTTGAGCGGTGAAGGGGTGACCCAAACTTTGGAAATTAACGATCGGGCAAGGCGGCGAGGCCTGGCATTTCTCCGCCTTCCAGGAGCTGGAGCGCAGCACCACCACCGGTCGAAATAAACGACATGCTGTCGGTTTCTCCAGAGCGATGGACGGCTAAGGCCGTATCTCCACCACCGACGATGGTCAAGGCGTACGCATTAGCCACGGCATGGGCAATGGCTTGGGTTCCTCTGGCAAATGCATCCCGCTCGAACATGCCCATTGGGCCATTCCATAAGATCGTTTTGGCATTTTGAATGGCTTCAGAAAACAGTTTCACGGATGCTGGGCCGATATCCATTCCGTACCATCCTTCGGGGATTTCTTGGACTGGAATAATTTTGGTTTCTGCTCCTGGATCCAGACTCGCGGCCACTACGCAATCGACGGGCAGATAAAATTTTACCCCGCGTTCCATGGCATGTTGTTGAATGCCTTTGGCAAAATCGAGCATGGCATCTTCGACAAGGGAACGCCCGATTTCCATGCCCATGGCTTTAATAAACGTAAAGGCCATGCCACCACCGATGATGACTTTGTCTACTTTTTTGCCTAAATTTTCGATGACTCCAATTTTCCCTGAAACTTTCGCTCCACCAAGAATGGCCACAAATGGTCGGATGGGGTTCTCAACGGCACCTTCCAGGTATTCAACTTCTCGTTTCATCAAATAGCCGGCGGCGGAGGTCTTGATGAACTTAGTGATCCCCACCGTAGAAGCATGGGACCGATGTGCCGCACCAAAAGCTTCGTTAATATAGACGTCGGCTAAGGATGCGAGTTCCGAGGCAAACTGGTCATCATTTTCTTCTTCTTCAGGATGAAACCGAAGATTTTCTAGTAGGAGGACGTCGCCGGGCTTGAGTTGACTGACCAGATTTTTTACCTTCGGCCCAACGCAATCTGGTGAAAAAATCACATCTTTGCCAAGGAAACGCTTGAGGCGTTTCGCGACAGGCGCCAGGCTTAATTCTGGGCAAGGTTTGCCATTTGGTCGTCCCAAATGAGAACAGAGGATCACGATCCCACCTTCATCAACGGTATGATTGATGGTGGGTAATGCTGCACGAATCCTGGAATCGTCGGTGATTTGCAAGGAGTCATCGAGCGGAACATTAAAGTCCACGCGAATGATGACGCGCTTACCGCGAAGGTCAACCTGATCGATGGTTTGTTTTGTAATACGCACGAGTAATCCTTTCCTCCATACTAGCTGGCTTCCCGTGGACTAGGGGTCAGAAAAGACGAAGAACTAGTTTTTGGCCGCGACAAACTTGACCAAATCTCGAAGCCGACACGAATAACCCCATTCATTATCGTACCAGGCAAACACTTTGACGAAATTTCCATTCATGACTGTGGTCAATAGTGAATCCACCGTCGCAGAATTTGAGCACCCATTGAGGTCGATAGACACAATCGGGTCTTCACAGTATCCCAATATGCCTTTGAGCGATCCCTGAGCAGCTTTTGCGAATGCGGCATTGACCTCTTCTGCCGTACAATTTTTTTCGGTCTGCACTCCCAAGTCGATGATTGACACGTTGGGGGTGGGAACGCGAATGGCGACGCCGTCCATTTTTCCTTTTAATTCTGGAATGACCAAGTGCAAAGCTTTGGCTGCCCCGGTTGACGTCGGAATCATGGACAGTGCGGCGCTACGTGCTCGACGAAGATCTTTATGCGGTAAATCCAATAATTGTTGATCATTGGTGTACGAGTGAATCGTCGTCATAAAGCCATGATGAATGCCGAAGTTTTCCAGAAGCACTTTGGCCACCGTTGCCAGGCAGTTCGTGGTACAGGATGCATTGGAAATGATCCGATGATTTTTTGGGTCATATGTATTTTCGTTGACTCCTAAGACGACCGTCAGATCTGCATTTTTGCCTGGGGCTGAGATGATCACCCGAGGGGCTCCTGCCGAAAGGTGTTGGCTAGCACTTTCATGGTCAGTAAAGCGGCCTGTTGATTCCACGACGACATCAACGCCTAATTTCCCCCAAGGCAACTGCTTCGGATCTTTTTCTGCGAGGACTTCTATGGATTGGCCATTGACCACGAGTTGGTTGGGTTTCGCCTCGACCTCTCCATTGAAACGACCGTGGACAGAATCATAGGTCAGGAGGTGACTCAGGGTCTTGGAGTCCGTCAAATCGTTAATTGCGACATATTGGATATCAGGGTCCCCAAGGGAAGCCCGAAACATGTTTCGCCCAATTCTTCCAAATCCGTTAATGCCAACTCGAATTGCCATAAATACCTGTAATGATGAGGGTTTTTAATCAATATTGTCAGGGGGAAAGCCCCTGAGCCTCATAGTACTTTTGGGGGGATGTTAAGTCAAGAAATGAACCCCGTGATAATTTTTTCGGTGATGGGGAAGAGGAACTAAAGAGAATGTGCGGAAGCTCACAGAAATGGGATCACTATTTTACACTTTCATGGCCTCTTTCACTTCGGCAAGAGTTTGCTGAGAGACTTCAGTCGCGCGTTTGCATCCAATGCGGACGACCTCTTCCAATTGTTTTGGATTGGACTCGAGGGCTTTCCTGGATTCCCAAATGGGTGAGAGTCGTTCAACCATGGAATCGGCCACAAATTTCTTGCAGTCAATACACCCGATTTCCGCTGTTCGGCATTCTTTGTTGATCTGATCAATAACCGCTGGGGTTGAGTAAATTTTATGAAAATCAAAGACCGGGCAGATTTCAGGATTTCCCGGATCTGTTCTCCTGACCCTGGCAGGGTCGGTGAGCATGGTTTTCAGTTTTTGGCGAACCTCAGGGGCTGAGTCTGACAAGTTAATCGTGTTCCCATAGCTCTTGCTCATTTTTTGACCGTCGGTTCCCAGGACCTTGGGAAATTCCGTGAGCATTTCTTTAGGTTCAACGAGTACTGGAGCATACAGGCTATTAAATCGACGAGCGATTTCCCGGGTGAGTTCGAGATGCGGAAGCTGGTCTTTGCCAACCGGCACCGCGTCGGCTTTGTATAACAAAATGTCCGCAGCTTGCAGAACGGGGTATCCAAGAAAACCATGGGTGGACAGATCTCGTCCCTCGATCCGTTCTTGTTTTTCTTTATACGTGGGATTTCGCTCAAGCCAGGGAATCGGCGTGATCATTGAAAGCAGCAAATTCAATACGGCATGTTCAGGGACATGGGATTGGATGAATACCGTGGCTCGTTCGGGATCAATCCCGGCCGCCAGCCAGTCAATCAGGATCTCGTGAATAAAGGTTTGAAGCTGACTGGTGTCCTCGTAGTTTGTGGACAGCGCATGCCAATCCGCGACAAAAAAGAAGCATTCGTTCTGCTCCTGTAACTTCTTCCAATTTTCCAGCGCTCCTAATAGATTGCCAAGATGCAGTCGTCCGCTGGGCTGCATGCCACTTAGTACTCGCATTAAATTTCTCTTTTCAATAATTAAAAAGCTGATTTTGAAAGAATATCACTCGCCATAAATTTAAAAATCGTGCCAACAAAAGTACTGATGATGGGAACCCGTTCATCGAAAAAAAACAATCCCAAAAGGATGAACATTCCATAGGGTTCGATTCGGCTAAGTGCCAAAGCGGAGCGATACGGTAGCAAGCTTGTAAGGATTCGTCCACCATCAAGTGGGGGAATTGGTACAAGGTTAAAGGCAAATAATAACGTATTGATGATAACGGAAAAAAGTAACATGGCGGTGAGCGGGAGCAACAACATTCCCAGGAGGTCCTCCCGAGGCTCAATGCCTGGTTGAGGAGGCCAGTTGGCCTTTAACGTTGGGTCGATCGCGTAAATCATAGCCAATAAAATTCCACTCCCAATCGCGAGGACAAAATTCATGGCTGGCCCAGCTGCGGCGACGAGCGCCATATCTCGTCGAGGATTTCGTAATCGGTTTGGATTCACGGGCACGGGTTTGGCCCATCCGAATAAGAACCCACCCGGAGCAAGTAGGCACAATAGGGGAACAATGATGGTTCCAAAGGGATCGATGTGCTTCACGGGATTGAGTGTCAACCGTCCCTGTGATTGGGCCGTATCATCGCCAAAATAATGAGCGACCCAGCCATGGGCATATTCGTGCAACACGACGGCCGCCATAAGCGGAAGGATGACATATGAGAGTGTATGAAAAAATTGAACCATGGGAAGTTAATGAGTGGCAGAAGGAAGTTAGTTAATCTGGATAAACCGCCCGTTTGCGACCTGAATCATATACACTTTACGGTCGAGGACGCCACCTCCCCCAAACGAAGTAAGCCCACCTAAGATAGGAAAGTCGTGGCGAATAAACAATTGATCGCGTACTTCTGGTCCGGTCGTGGCTCCATGTTTAATGGTAGCCAGGATGACTCGCATGGCGTCATAGGCTTGTACGGCAAAGATCGAGGGATCTTCCTGAAATTGCTCTCGGTACTTCTGAACAAACCCTTGGACCTCAGGATCCGTACTTTGGAGAAACAGGGCATCGCCAAAGGTACTGCCATTCAATGTGCTCCTCCCCCATTTCAGCAAATCAGGATGGTTCCAGGTATTGCTTCCCAATAAGGGGACTTTGATATCGAAATAGGCTAATTGGGCGGAAAGAAATGCGACATCGGTGGGATGGCCAGGAAGGAAGACCGCATCAAATCCTGGAGTGTAGACCAACTGCTCCTCCCCCTCCTTGACGGGTTCTGCGGTTTCCATGGGGAGCATCTCGCCATAGAGGCTGAGATCTTTATTTTTTAAACGTTTGATTTGGGTCGAGGCATCGGTGGTTGCACGCTGAAAGGTCTCAGCCGCAATCACTTCTCCTCCATGTCGAACCACGATTTCTTGAAAGATGTTGGCCAATTCCTTGCCATACGAGGAATCAGGAGCCAGCACGCAGAATCGAGAAAACCCCAAGGTCCGTATGGCATGTTCGACCAATTTGGTCATTTGCAAACGAGAGGTTAAGGCCGTGCTAAACCAATACCGCCCGAATTGTTTGACATCCGAAATGCTGGCGGTGGGAGTAATGAAGGGGATTTCTGCCCAATCCGGAAGATCTGCGACGGTTTTGACTTGTTGTGCGAGCAACGGACCGATCAAGGCGATCGGCTCAAACTCTCTCATGACTTGCTCGACCACATGATGGAGTTGAGCTGGGGGAAGCGCGCTGTCTTTGACCACAATCCCCAGAGTATTCGATCCGAATTCAGCTCGTCCTTCTTGCATGGCCAGTCGAATACCGTTCAAGGCATCGGTGCCAAACGGTTTCATTTTTCCTGAGAAGGGGAGCACCGCGGCGATGACATATTGATGGGCCTTAATCTTAGAGATAAATGACTGCATCAGGGCCACAGCCGTTTGCGCATAAGGATGATTAGGAAATCGATAAAGAAAGGCTCGAATGTCGCGTTCGGCCAGCACTTCATCCCCTTGAGCCGTATGCAGTTCAATCAATCGAATGAGTGCGACATCGCCGGGAAAGGTGGTGGTGTAGGTCTCCAGCATGTTCCCCAGGGTGCGCTCATCCATTCTTTGAAGAATCAGCCCCTGAATATAATCCAACAACTCACGACGCTCGTGTTCGCCGGTCGCGTTCATTTGCTTCAAGGCCATTTGGACGGCCTTTGTGAATTCGCCCTTTAATTCGTAGGCCTGACGAAGAAGGTGTAAGCCGTTCATGTGAGTGCTGGAATTGGATGACCGATTGAGGGCATTGGTCAACACGATAATCGCGCGGTTGGCTTCTTGGGATTCGATGTAGAGCCGGCCTAGTAAGAGCCCTGCCTCGTCCATGAAAGAAGAGATGGGGTATTCTTCCAGCAATTGTTCTAAAATGATGATGGCTTGCTTGGTGTCACCTTTGGCTTGAAGGGCTTGTGCGTGGAGAAACGTCAAGGCATCGGCTTGAGGCGAAGTGGAGCCCGATTCAACAAAATCTTCAAGGATGACCAAGGCCTGATCAATCTGTTCCTGATTCAAGAGCATTTCAACGCGCTCCACGCGTTCATCCTTGGGAGCCATCTCCGTGGCGACGAGCGGAGCGGGTTCTTCCTGAATGGGCTGGTCTCGTTGGGCACTGGCCAGTTGAGGAAAGCCCAGGACGCAAAGGACCACGGCGAACCAGGGCAAGATGTGAAGACGAAATAGGTGTTGGGTGTGAAGCATCACAAGGGTGGTGAGGATGTATTTCTTCCTCATTTGGTATATACGGCCAGGTCCTTCTACTGTCAAGAAAACTTCTTGGGAATGTTGAAAAAAGCCGCCAGCAGCGTTCTCTGGCTTTGCCGAAGCGGCTCGCACAGACATCGTCGCCAATTTGCCGTGCTCACGTACTAAGAGTACGCTCCGCGCGTCAAAATGGCTGCGGCCTTGCTGGACGGACTTTTTTGAACATTCCCTCCCAGTGACGTCAGTCATCTACCCTGAAGCATTTATGGCTATTGACCATGAAATATTCAACAGGCCCTCTTTGAAAGAGGGCCGACTCAATCACAATAGATTGAAAACAATCTAGGCCATTTTCAACAAAATTACGCTCAACGAACGGGACGACTCATTGTGGCTAAAAACGAGGAAACGGCAGTAAGTGAACTCGATTACCTGCTCAATGACTATATCACGATCATGAGGGCCGAGCGCGGTCTCGCCACCAATACCTTGGAAGCCTATCGCCGAGACTTGGGAAAGTTTCAACGGTATTGCAAGGAGAAGAATCTTCAAGCTCCCAATGAGTTAACGACTCAATTCGTGTTGGGGTTTCTAGAATTCCTCAGAAACTTGGCATTGTCGGCGACCTCGGTGGCTCGGTGCATGGCGGCGATACGAGGATTTTGTCGATTTCTGACGACGGAAAAAGGAATTCCTGATGTCCTAGCCCAGATTCCGCGGTCGCCCAAGCAATGGCTGAAATTGCCAAAGACTCTGACGGAAGCAGAAATCACCCGGTTGCTTGATTTGCCGCCTGGGAAGGGCCCAGAGGAATTGCGTGATGTGGCCATGGTAGAACTGCTGTACGCCACGGGGTTGCGGGTGTCTGAACTCATTAGCGTCGATCTCGCCAAAGTGAATGTGGAGGTAGGGCATGTGTTAGCCACAGGCAAGCGTGACAAACAACGAGTGGTACCCATGGGCGAGGCCGCGAGAAAGAAAATTGAACAATACTGTCAGGAGGCTCGACCGTTCTTGTTGAAACAGAATAATTCGTCTGCCCTGTTTGTCACACGCCGGGGAACGGCGATGACACGACAAAGTTTTTGGGGGATTCTCCGGAGGCGAGCCCTTCGAGCGGGAATTACCAAACGAATTTATCCCCACATGCTGCGGCATTCGTTCGCGACACACCTGTTGGATCATGGGGCCGACTTACGTGCAGTCCAAATGATGCTCGGCCATGCCGACATCGCCACCACGCAAATTTATACCCACGTGGAGCAACGCCGTCTCAAGGAAATGCATACGGCCCATTTCCCGAGGACTCAGCGCCGTGGGGCAAAGGGAAAGGCTTGAAGTCGTGAGGCGTAAAGCGTGATGTGTGATCCGAAAAAAAGAAAGATGTTTTCCCTTCCTACGCTTCTCCAATCACCACACTGAGTTTTCCTTCTACATTTAAAATTGCAGGGGCGAAACCCTGCATAAATTAATTCCCAAAAAGGAGGTAGTTATTGAGGTGGATTCACGCCAAGGTCTTTACAAATTATCTTGGCCAAGATGTCTTGAATTTCGTTATGGCGGGGAATAGCAGACCGTGTATTGAGGGAGGGAGGGATGGTGCCACCAGGAATGCCGAGCTCCTTCACGGAGTAATTCGCAACCGTTCTCACGAAGGTGCCGCAAGAGGGTCTGTCGCTTCATATCGCGAGCAGTTCTTCATGAAAATCCGCTCCTGCGGCCCCCAAGGCTTCCTGCCGGTTGATTTCCAACGCTTCTCGTAGTGTGACCCGAAGGCTTTCCATCAGGGCTTCGCGTGTCGGTTCTTGGCAATTAACCCCGGGTACTTCTTCCACCCATCCGATCCACCACTCTCCTGCTTGTTTCACGATAGCTGTATAGTCTGATTTCATCCTGTATCCCCTTTTGGATCAATGGTGCTTCAGGGTTTTGAAGAAAGAGTACGCTTTCAACCCTAGTCTCGCAAGACTTGAAGTCGGCAGGACGGAATCTTTCATTCCGTCCAATAATGGCAAAGGGAACGTGGGCTGTGGAACTGGGGGCTGGCATGAGTAATGAGCTTTGTTTGTTGAGCAAAGAGACCACCGTTAGGAACCCTGCGGTGGTCTCTTTGTTCACGAAATTCCCGGGTTGCATTGAAAAAACCCTCTGTGGCAGGTTTAGACTATTATATTTGTGTGCAGGAATTGATCCCTAAAGGAGGATGACGATGAGGATGAAGAAAAAGGTCCATTATGTGAGAGGGGTCTTTCAGTGCGCTCAATGCGCTCAAACCTTTGTTCAGGAAAATTGGATCGAAGAGTTTCGTGTTCGGTGTCATAAATGTTCCAATCGTGGAGGGTTGACCCATGTGTCCGTTGAAGAACACATGGAAGAAGAAACCGAGCGCTTCTAGTACCTTGTCCCGTGGCTTGGGAGTTCCCTAAGCTCTGGGACTCGGACCGGAACATAGTTTTCTAAAAAGTTTTTGAAAAACGGGATGTGAGGGGTCCTTCTCTGAATTCCTCAAGTACATCCCAGATCACGCCAAATGTTATTCCCCCCGGTGTATGTTTTGCGCGAGTGGTCGTCATGCAATCGAAATTATTTTTTAAGCAGCTGTTTGCCTGTTGTGTATGGCTGATACTCGTCGCTGTTGTCTCACCTGTTCAGGCTGAACAATTCGTTACGGTGCTAGTCGCCTATCATTCGGTGTCTGGTCATACTGAAAAGATGGCGCATGCCGTGGCTGAAGGGGTGCAGTCCGTGCCAGGAACTCGCGTGCGAGTGGAACGCGTCGAAAAGGTCACTGCCGAAGTCCTGTTCACTGCCGATGCGTTGGTGGTGGGCTCTCCCGTGTATTGGTCCAATATGGCTGGGGAGGTCAAAACATTTTTTGATAATTGGCAATTCAAGTTTGGGGTGTGGCCGGATTTCAAGATGCGCAACAAAGTGGGCGCGGCCTTTGCGACGGGTGGGCAAGTGTCCAGCGGTAAAGAGGTCACCATGCTCACAATCTTGGCGGCGATGCTTGGCAATCAAATGATTGTGGTGAGTGGTGGTGGAGCCTTTGGTGCATCGGCAACGACCGAGGGCAAGAGCCCAGGGATTGATCAAGACGAATTAGCCGATGCGCGTGCGTTAGGTAAGCGTGTCGCCGAAGTGGCATGGATGGTGAAACGGGGCGAGGTGAAACAACCCAGTGTTTTACAATAACGTTTGATTGACGATTGGATTGAACATGAGCGACCTGCCTGACATTAGTGAATCTCAGTGGCCCATTTATTGGGAACGTGAGTATACCACTGCGATTGCCCCGGAACGTCTCAAGCTTGAGATGAACCCGCATAAGCCCTTCATGACCAATATGCCTTTACCCGAACAGCGGGAATTAGCGGCGAGCGGCTACAAGGTGTTGCCCGATGATTGCGGGCCGGTCCGCATGGTCAGCCAATATGGCTGGTTGATCCGTTGCCCCGTCGATTGCAAACTCCGTCGCACCAAAGATGGCTTTAAGTGGCAGGCCCCGGAGATTAAACCCGAAGAGCGGTTGTTGGGCTATAAATCGTTTTCGGGAATGTATGTCGATACGATTTTGAATAGCGGCTATGCGAAGTTGTGTTGCGGGATTCGATTCTACTATCCCAAACAAATTGGGATTATGCTCAAGGATCTTCCCAATCATTTTTACCACTATCCGGAGCGCACGTTTTCGGTGTGGGAAGGCATCAAATCACAAGAATATAAACTCACGCCGAATCTCTACGACTTTTTGCCAGACTACGATGCGTTTGTGTCCAATGTGTTGCTGCAGCTGGACAAGCCCACCACGCTCAAACGCGGAGACCCCGTGGCCCTTGTCGTTCCGGTGTTGCTTCCCAAGCAATTTCGTTTGGAGGAACTCACGCCTGAACGGAAACAGGCTGGGTCTCAGAGCTAACGACAATTTTTTGCCTGCGTCCTTGCTCCGTTCTTTTTGAAGATCCTGAAGAAGGGCACCCGTCATAATGACTCTTCCTACCTTTCGGGATGTGCAATATGCGGCAGCGCTCTTACAGGGCATCGCGAATCACACGCCTATTCATACTTCCCGTCAGCTTAATACCATCTCGCAAGCCAGCGTATTCCTTAAATGTGAAAACTTTCAGCATGTCGGGGCCTTTAAGTTTCGAGGCGCCTACAATGCTGTGGCGCATTTGAAATCCGAGAAGCCTGTGGTGGCGTTGTCGTCCGGTAATCATGCGCAGGGCATCGCGTTGGCCTGTCAGTTGTTAGGGAAGGAAGCGCATCTCGTGATGCCCGAGCCGATCAATCCTGTGAAGCGCGCAGCGGTTCAAGGATATGGGGGAATCGTCCATACGCCCGCTATCTCCCAAGAGGCGGAATCGTTTTCACAAGATCTCGTTCAGGCCAAGCAGGGTGAATGGTTCGAAGCGTTTAATGATCCGTATGTTATTGCGGGACAGGGAACGGCTGCATTGGAATTACTCGCTCAAGTGGAAGATCTCGATGTGATTCTTGGCCCGATCGGCGGAGGAGGATTATTATCCGGTACGTGTTTGGCTGCTCATGGTGTCAATCCTAAGGTGAAGGTCTATGCCTGCGAGCCAGCGGGGGCATTGGATGCCATGTATTCGGTCAAAGAAAATCGAATCGTGCCACAGGATCATCCACACACTATTGCCGAAGGTTTGCGAACGAGTGTGGGAACTCTGACGCTGCCGATCTTACGCGAACATCTTGCTGGATTTTTTGTCGTGGAGGAACATGAAATTGTTCAGGCTATGCGTTTCATCTATGAGCGAACGAAACTGATTATTGAACCTGCCAGTGCTGTGGCGGTGGCCCCGTTGCTTCGGCAGGAACCTGAGTTACAAGGGAAGCGTGTGGGGGTCATTCTCTCTGGCGGCAACGTGGACTTGTCTCATTTTTTTTCTGGTGTTTTGGGCCATGTGCATTAGGTGGAGCGTAGGAATGTCTTGTGTCTACATTTAAGCGTCGGAGGTCACCCAGAGAGCTGATCATCACTGAGCCCAAGGTTACGAAAAAACGTGACCAATCAGCAGCAAAAAAATTTGACCGTACTTGGCGTCAGATGCAGACCCTCTGTCCCGACCCCGATAGTCAGCATCGATTGGCATGGCTCCAGCAGCAATTTATGAAGCAGCAGCGTGGAGCGATGGAGTCCGCTCAAGCGGAAATTGATATCGCCTCGCTGTTAGCCAAGGCTGGATTTTCACTGTCCTTTGTCAAAGAAAGTGAAACGGCCACCGCCGATTTAGAATGTTACTTGGGGAACGATCGTTTTTTTGTGGAGGTGACGGTCATTGTTCCGAGCGATCCTGATCGATCAAACGATACAAAGCGTTCCCATGACCTCAATACAGAAGATGAGAGTTCGGATTTTTTTAAAGACGCGCTCGTCAAACGTCTCCTTGCTCGGATCAATGAGAAAGCGAATCAGCTTGCTGACTACTGCGCGCCAGTGGTGTTAGCCATCTCGATGGTGCATCAAGAACAGAAGCCGTTGCCCAACGGAAAGCACAACGGCAGAAAGATGGCTTTGGATCTACAACAATTGGGAGGTATGACGACCCATGCATTGGGGAAGGTTCCTCATGTCAGTGCCGTGCTGTTGACGCTATGGAATATTCAGCCAGCCGAATCACGCTCAAACATTCGCCTAAGCAATGTGTCCGTCGGGGAATGGGTCTCTGTGCCCAAAGGCTTTTCCCAGGTCCGTTGCTTGGCTGTAAATCCTGCCGCGAGCTATCCCATCGAACCCCAAGCCTGTCTCGCGTTGAAACGGGTGTTGTAAAACGAGTAGCCATTAGAGTGGGGCCTGTGCTAACTTTAATCGATGGACAAACATTTCGTCATAGACATACTGAAGTCCCATCAGTCGGAATTAAATGAGCTTGGTGTGGACCATCTTGCTTTGTTTGGCTCGGTGGCGAGAGGCGAAGCCGGCCCTGATTCCGATGTCGATTTGTTGGCCACCTTCAACAAAGCCAAAGCGCTGTCATTATTGAAAGTCGTCGGGATTCAACGAAAAATTTCCGAGATGCTCGGCTGCCGTGTTGACTTGGGAGAAAAGGGCTTTGTCAAGCCTCGTGTTCAACCGTACGTTGAACAGGATCTCATTGATGTCTTCTAACCGTGACCCTAAAGTATGGCTTTCTGATATTCTGGATAGTATCCAGGAGATTGAAGATACCATTGAGAGTGTCGAGGCCGGATCATTTACCCAAAACCATATACTCATCAATGCTGTTTCCTATGCCCTTCTGAAAATTACTGAAGCCACGAAACATCTCATCCAGTCCGATATTGAACTTCCTTCTGATGAGCCTTGGACTGACATTTACAATTTAGGGAATCAGCTACGGCACAACTATTTTGGTCTTAATCACGAACGGATTTGGCATATTGCCACGCAAGACTTATCCTCACTCAGAGCCACCTGTGAAGCTCTCCTGAAAAAGCTTGAGTCGTAAAGTTCCAATCTTTGTTTCTTACTAATCGTGTAGGGTGGCACTGCCCACCTTTCCTTTTAAAGGATTAGATGATGGAAACTGTAGAAAGTTTTCTCAACGCGCTCAGTGGAATAATTTGGGGCCCGATTATGCTCGCCCTTCTTGTGGGCGTAGGCATGTATCTGACGATTGGGCTTAAGGCCATTCCATGGAGGCGAGTCGGCTATAGTTTTGGTTTGCTCTGGCAGGGACGTTTTTCGACATCGAAAGAGCCGGGAGAAATTTCACCCTTTCAAGCCCTCATGACGGCTTTGGCCGCAACGGTCGGCAGTGGAAATATTGCGGGTGTGGCGACGGCAATTTTTCTGGGTGGCCCAGGTGCAGTGTTTTGGATGTGGGTGACGGCCCTGTTTGGCATGGCGACAAAGTATGCCGAAGCCGTGCTAGCTGTGCATTATCGGGAAGTAGATGAATTAGGCCAACATGTGGGTGGCCCGATGTATTACATCCAAAACGGATTAGGCGCGAACTGGCGATGGCTGGCGATGTCGTTCAGCCTCTTTGGCATGCTGGCGGCGTTTGGCATTGGGAACACCGTTCAAGCCAATACGGTGGCCAGTGCCGTAGAGTCCTCGTTCAATATTCCACCATGGGTTTCGGGGTTGGTGATGGCAGGTCTTACGGGCATGGTCATCATCGGTGGCATTCGGCGGTTGGGGTCTGTGGCTGCTCGGTTAGTACCTTTTATGGCAGGGATTTACATTGTTGGAGCCTTGATGATTATCCTGGCAAATATCGATCAAGTTCCCTTAGCATTGATGACCATTGTATCCCATGCCTGGACGGGAACGGCGGCGGTTGGAGGATTCGCAGGAGCCTCCGTGATGATGGCAATTCAATTTGGGGTGGCGCGTGGACTGTTTTCGAATGAAGCTGGGTTAGGCAGTGCTCCTATCGCTCATGCCGCTGCTAAAACCAATGATCCTGTGCGGCAAGGTCTGATCGCGATGCTCGGAACCTTTATTGACACTATTGTCGTGTGCAGCATGACCGCGTTGGTGATTATCATGACTGGGGTGTGGACGGAGGGAAATACCGGGGTCGCTCTGACGACTCAAGCGTTTGAGACTGGGTTGTCGCAGGTGGGTGGCGTGGTCGTGACCATTGCGCTGATGCTATTTGCGTTTACGACTTTGCTTGGTTGGAGTTATTACGGTGAGCGATGTACGGAGTATTTGTTTGGGGTTCGAGTGATCAAGGTCTATCGCGTGTTGTGGATTATTGCGATTCCGATTGGGGCCGTTGGGAAGTTGGGACTCGTGTGGCTGATCGCCGATATTTTAAATGGGCTTATGGCGATCCCGAATTTAATTGCGCTTCTCGCGCTAAGCCCGTTGATTTTTCGGTTGACGCGTGAACATTTTTGTTCTGCAGGAAAAGGTAGCATGAGGTGAGGTGATAGTCAGGTAGGGTGGGCACCGCCCACCAATTTTATTTTAGCCGGGTTTCGCCCAGGCACGACGAGTCACTTTTGTTTCGGCAAAAGTGACCAAAACCATTTTTGCCCGTGCGCGGCACTAAGGGGTCCCTCCGCCTCCACCCCCGAATCAAGATGGCTCAGAAACTCGCTACGCTCAAACAGTCTTCGCCAGAGAAGTCGATTCGGTGCTCCGGCTCCGCCGCGCCCAAGGCGGTGAAATTTTCTTCCTAATTTCTAGGTCTTGGGTTTGCCCTGGACTTTTCTTTTATTGTTTTTAAAGTCCTAGGCTGGACGCCAGGAATGCAGAAATTATATTTATGCCTATGGCCAAAAGAGTTGCAACTAGTAGTCTGCCCAATTGCCTTCTGTTGCTTTGCTCATACTCTTTAAAAGCAATTTCATCACCTCGGTTTAATTTGAGCCCAGAAGCCGGCTTGTAAAAATCAAAACCAGATTCGGAAATATGCCCAAGTTTTCTTACAATAATTAATGCAACATAAAGTCCGGTCATTGACAAAATTGCGGCACCGAATAAGTTAATGACGGAAGGGCTTTCACCCAAAAGGTTTTTGTGATTTAAAAAGAGGGCAGCGCCAATAATAGCCACAGTAATTACTTGATAGATGATGGGAATGTATTCTGAACGGTTCTCCAAAAATTCAAAGAATTTTGAAAGATGTATTTTATGAATTGACTTAAACCATTCATCAATTGCCACCATGAAATTGCGCGCTACTGTATAGTCTATATATTCAATCTCAATGTTTGCGGTTCGCATTCTTCCCATAATGCTAAATAGTTTACGTTCAAGACCAGTCTCCAAAAGTTGGCGCTTTGCAATGGCAACACGTGAGTTTAGATTTATCTCAATTTTATAAGATTGTGGTTTTTGAGTGGCCGGAAGGATAATCAAAAAATTATACTCTAGACGAATATTTTCAATAGGGCTCATCGAAGTTGAATCAAAAAGTTCAAATCTTTCAAATGAACTGTAAACCTCTCGGCAATCATTAAGATAGTAAATAGAGACGCTACAGTTTTTACTAACTATTTTGTATTGTTCGTATAGTTGCTCAACTTTCGTATTAAGGGTTTTTTAAATCCGAAAATGTTGTCTGATGATTGTCGCGGTGGCGTCGTGCAATTTTCTCTTTTGTCCCGGTTATCTCGTTGTAAATGCTTTGGACCAGTTGCATGCTCACATTCTGGCCTCCTAGAGAAACTAAATTAGATTCTCCTTCGGGTTCACAGTTTTGAATTTCATTTTTCATCGATAGCCTCGTAGGAATGGGATAAAAATTCGTTGTGCAGGATGGGTTTATTTTATGGACACTATAGGCTCTCATGTCTCTATGGAGGCTTGGAACATGTACATGTAAAGGTTTCTGGTCAAAACGCCTTTATTTGATGTTTCGGCCAATTCAATTAGATGGTGAAAAAAGATGGAAGGAACTTTTACTTACTTTTTGATGTGACTTTCCTCTTGTCCAGACAAAATTTATGTTATAACATTTGGACTAACATGAGGGGAGCTGAACTATGCTGGATTTGAAAGTTCGGAAAGTTGGGAATTCGTTGGGGGTGGTGTTGCCTAAGGAGGTGCTGTCTCGGTTAAACCTCCATGATGGTGATCGGGTGTTTCTGACCGAGGCGCCGGATGGGAGTTATCGGATTACGCCGTATGATCCGGAGTTTGAAAAACAGGCTAAGATTGGCAAGAAGTTTATGGCTAAATATCGCAACACGTTGCGGGCGTTGGCTCAATGAAAGAGCCGGTTTGGATTGATCGAGATGTTGTCCTTGCCATCCACGATGCGTTGCTTCATGAATTCGGTGGAGCCTCAGGGTTTCGCGATGAAACCCTTTTAGATTCGGCTCTCGCCCGTCCGGAAAATCTCTTTTTGTACGAATCCCCTGACCTTTTTGCTTTAGCTGCGGCTTACATGTTTGGCATTGTCCGGAACCACCCATTTGTTGATGGCAATAAGCGTACGGGGTTGGTGGTGGGCGGGATCTTTTTGGAAAGAAATGGGAAAGTGCTCGTTGCTTCCGAGGAGGAAACCGCGACTGTCATACTTGCCTTTGCCGAGAAAAAATTTAAAGAAGAAGAGTTGACAGCCTGGCTTCGGAAAAATTGCAAATAGCAAAAAAAGTTAAGGCCAGGATTCTCAAAAATTTTAAGGAAGCGAATCCCTCATTTCTTCTAGATTTTTGATCACCATGAGGTCGCCGTTGGTGGTGGCGACTTCTATGCCTTGGGTGCAGACTTCTCGGCATTTGTCGGGTTGGTTATTTTTTTTTAAAGACTGGGCCAGTGCAAAGATTGCAGCTGAGTAGGTGGGTTTGACTTTGATGCAGCTTTCTAATGCCGGGATGGCTTCTTCCCAATTTTCGTCTCCCATGTAGGCTTTGCCAAGGCCAAACCACAGGGTTTCGTCGTTGGGATCCATCTTTAGCACTTTTAAAAATTTTTCTATTTTTGGGTCAGGCATTACATTTCCTTTAGTTAGAAAATAACATTCTTTTGTAGCTGCAGCATCTTATGCTGCCTCCCCGTGGAAGAGGCGCCATGAGATGGCGCAGCTACAGGAATATTTCATGAATGGTTCAACTGCCATGGTGAAGTTCAAGCCCTTTTGAATTCAGATCTTCCTTCGGTAACCGAATCTAGCATTGACCTCTTCGCGTTGTCTAATCGTAGACCCTATGCTACCATCCGATCCTTGTTTTTCCTCATTTTTCTCTCTCACAATAGAGCGAGTACAAAAGAAAATTATCTAGAAGGAATGGTTCATGGGTCGAGTGGGAATCGTTACGCATCCTGCGTATTTGGAACATGATATGGGGCCGGGGCATCCTGAATCCCCGGAGCGGTTGCGGGCTATTTTGGCGAAGTTAGAATCGTCTGGGACTATGTCGAAATTGACTCGAATCGAACCGCGAAAAGCTGCGAAGGAGTGGATTACTCGTATTCATGATCCGGCGTATGTGCAGCGATTGGAAGATAAAGCTCCAAGTGAGGGGTATGCCTCCCTTGATCCTGATACCTCAATGTCGCCAAGTTCATTGACTGCGGCATATCTCGCGGCAGGTGGAGCGATGGCTGCTGTGGATGCGATCATGGATAACCAGGTCGATCAGGTTTTTTGTGCGGTTCGCCCACCGGGGCATCATGCTGAAGCGAATCGAGCCATGGGCTTTTGTCTGTTGAATAATGTGGCGATTGCGGCTCGGTATATTCAAGAGCGTCATGGTTTGAAGCGCGTCATGATTGTGGATTGGGATGTGCATCATGGTAATGGCACGCAGCATGTGTTTGAGGATGATCCCTCGGTTCTCTTTTTTAGCACGCATCAATTTCCACATTATCCTGGCACCGGGTCAGAGAATGAACGTGGGCAAGGTAAAGGCGAAGGCGCGACGATTAATGTGCCTATGGATCGTGGGCAAGGAACGGATGACTATCGAGAAGTGTTTCAAAAAGTATTGGTACCAGCGGCTGATGCGTTTAAGCCAGATTTTGTGCTGATCTCGGCAGGCTTCGATGCCCATCAGGATGATCCCCTCGCGAGCATGAATATCACGGACGAAGGTTATGGCGAACTCACTCGAATTGTCGCGGGCATTGCCAATACCCATTGTCATGGTCGGATGGTGGCGTGCTTGGAAGGGGGCTACGACCTTCGCGCGTTAGCTGGTTCCGTGCATCAACATATTTTAGCGTTCATGGAAGCCTAACCAATGTTCAGCCGACGCAGACGACGAGGGGGGCGAGGACAAAAACGTTGGGCCTTATTTTTGGTCTTCTTGGTTGTAGCTCCGGTGCTCGTCTATCTTTTTTATACCGAACTGCGCCCCGTTGTGATTTTTGGACTTCGGGATGACTATGCGCATGCGATTCCCTTCCAAAAGGTTCCCGTCGGTTTAGACTCATTAAGTGCGGAAGAATGTGGTCGATGCCATCAAGACATTTACGAAGAGTGGAAAGCCAGCATTCATGCTCATGCCTATGATGACCCATTTTTCCAAGCCTATTGGAAAAAAGATGACAATATTTGGGTATGCCTCAATTGCCACACGCCCCTAGAAAATCAACAGCCCACGCTTATCCAAAAAATACCGAATGATCGGGTTGAAAAGGCGATCCAGGTGGAAAACCCTGGGTTTGATCAAGCCTTCCAGAAGGAAGGAGTCACCTGTGCGGCCTGTCATGTCCGTGATGGTGTGATCTATGGGCCGTTTGACGATTCTGTGGCTCCCCACCCTACGGAATTTGATCCAGCGTTTCGCACGACGTCCATGTGCTATCGCTGTCATAATGTCGTGTCCGGGCCATTTCAGTTTTATAATGTTGGGCCTTGCGGGACCTATGCTGAGTATGAAGGCGAGTTCTTCATGAAGGAAAAGGGTTTTACCTGTCAGCATTGCCACATGCCAGAAATTTCTCGTCCAGTGGCTAAAGACGGTCCCATACGGCAAGGGCGGCAACATCTCTGGCGGGGCGGGCATGATCCCGAAATGGTCAAGCGCGCGGTGGCGATTCAGGTTCAGGCTGATCCGCCGAATCCTCAACCTGGGGACACGGTGAACATGACTCTGACCTTGATCAATGCGGGGGCGGGTCACAAAATTCCCACAGGAGACCCTGATCGACATTTTACCGTTGAGTTTTTTGTGAAGGATAGCACCGGTGCCGTGCTTGAGGAGCACACGGAGACCATGGGCCGTTGGATTTTGTGGCAGCCTGTGATCCTAGAACTCTACGATAATCGGTTGCTGCCGTTGGCCAGCCGAGACTACCAATTTTCGTATGAAATTCCACAAGGACGGGAAGACTTGGTTGTCGAGGCTCGAGTTCGCTATCATATCCTCACAGATGGTCAGCATGCCATGTTGCGAGAGAACTATGGGTTGCGGTCCGATGATCCCTATCAGTTTCAAATTTATCAGCGTGAATTTCCGCTGAGCGAGAAATTGAGTGTGGCCTTGACGGATCAGCCCGTGGATGCACGGCTTGGGTGTTCCAAGGATTCTCCAGAACCTGTGTTCTCTCATGGCTCATTAAGTTAATATTTCAGAGGAATAGGAACAGGATTATGTCGAGTGCATGGCTCATTGATACGGAAACGTTGGCTCAAAATTTAGGGCGTGAAGATTTAATTATTATTGATGTTCGAGGAGAAGCGGCCTATTCCTCACACATTCCCGGTGCGATCAACTCTACCTGGCATGCCTTTAGCGATCCCGAGGCTGTGGCAAAGGGCGTGTTAGATCCTGATATTTCCAGGTTGGAACAAAAAGTTCGGGCGTTGGGGATTAAGAATTCCAGCGACATTGTGGTATACTCGAATCCCTTTGATAATTGGGGTGACGAGGGCCGGATGTTTTGGATGCTCCAATATCTTGGCCATTCCAGCGTCAAAGTATTGGATGGGGGGTGGGTGAAGTGGACTGCCGAATCTCGTCCTTATGAGCATCAACCCGTTCGTCTGTCTCCTGGAGATTTCCAAGCGTCGCCCAAGCCTGAAATGATGATTGTCAAAGACGATCTCAAAAAACTGGTGAAGCGGCCACATCCTGAAACGGTTCTCCTCGATGCCCGGAGTGTTGAAGAATATGCGGGAAAAGAGATTGATGGGCTTCCACGAGCTGGGCATATTCCCTCAGCGAGGAATATTCCCTGGAATGGTTTTCTCAATCATGATGGAACGGTCAAAGATCTGGATGCAATCCGGGATATTTTTCTGGATAATGGATTGCAATCTGAGCAAGAAGTGGTGACCTATTGTTTAGGTGGTGTCCGATCGGCATGGTTATACTTTGTTCTTCGACTGGCGGGTTACGAAAAGGTGAAGAATTATCCTGGGTCCTGGTGGGAATGGAGCCGGGATTTCGCAGCGCCGGCAGCAAAGGACGTCAAACTCCTCCATAAAGTGTCGGCTCCACCCCAAGGAAAAGCATCTTGATGTAATCTGAAAAGCATGCGAGGATATCCTCGGGAACGAAGTCAGATTGGATCGTTCTTTTGATCATTAATCATTTTTTTGTGGAGGTCTGAAATGGGGCGAAGCGTTCTTCTCGCAGGAATGTTGATAGGTGCTGTGTTGATGGTGGCAGCGGTTACCCCTGTGTTGGCCGGTGGAAACGCTCATGTGCATGAAGCTATTACCCATGCTGAAGAAGCTGTGACCCATGGTGGTATGGGCCATGCTGATGCCATCGTGACGCATGCTGAAGTGGCGTTGGGCCATGCCCATGCGGCGCAAAAAGACGTACATAATAAGCATCTGGATGCTGGCGTCCACGAATTAGAGGAAGCCATTACGCATGGGAAAGAAGGCCATGCCGAGGTGGCGACCAAACATGCCAGTAGTGCAGTCATGCATCTCCACGAAGTGCATTGATTTCAGTTCTCCTTTCAGTCACATAATTGGGAAAACGGGCAGGATGCAACCTGCCCGTTTTTTTTGAGAGGCCAGGCATCAGATGAACATTGGCTATTATCAGTCCCACCCTGTATTTGGCGAAGTTTCAAAAAACATTGATCAGTTTGCCGCACAGCTGGGATCGGTGAATTGCGAGCTGCTCGTGCTTCCAGAATTGGCTTTCACTGGGTATCAGTTTGTGAGTCAGGATGAAGTGCTCAATTTATCAGAACCCGTTCCGGAGGGGCCGACCACTCAAAAATGTGTGGAACTGGCACGTCAGCACGGAACGCATCTGGTTGTCGGATTACCCGAGCGAGAGGGCGACCAGTGCTATAATTCCGCGATTGTGGTTGGGCCGTCTGGATTTGTGGGGCGCTATCGAAAGACCCATTTGTTTTTCGAAGAGACTCTATTTTTTGCACCAGGGAACTCAGGAATCCACGTGTGGGATATTGGCCAGGCCCGCATAGGCGTCATGATTTGTTTTGACTGGTACTACCCTGAGGTCGCTAGATCGTTAGCCCTCCAGGGTGCCGATATATTGTGTCATCCTTCCAATTTGGTGTTACCTAACTGCCCTGATGCCATGGTCACACGATCGTTGGAAAATCGCGTGTTCAGCGTGACGGCCAATCGAATCGGTCAAGAAGCGAGGGGAGGTAAACCGCCACTCACATTTATTGGTAAAAGCGAAGTGGTCTCCCCAAAAGGAAAAATTCTGCATCGGGCCCCAATTGACCAGGAAGAGTTAATGGTGCTGGAGGTCGACGTCGATGAAGCTCGCAATAAATCAATTAATCCCTACAATGATTTATTGAAAGATCGGCGCCCGGAGATGTATGGGATTGACGTGAAGCGTGAAGCGTGAAGCGTGAAGCGTGAAGCGTGAAGCGTGAAGCGTGAAGCGTGAAGCGTGAAGCGTGAAGCGTGAAGCGTTTATTTACCCTTTACGCATGACAACTCACGATTACAGAATTAGCAAGATGATAGTGCCGAGAACGATTCGGTAATAGCCAAAAACCTTGAGCGTGTGTTTTTTGACGTAGGTCAAGAATGAGGCGATCACGATCCACGCGACGAAGAAGGAGACGACCATACCAACCAGTAACGCGAACACATCACTCGTGCTAAAGAGGTGAATGGATTGAATAAGTTTATAGGCTGTCGCGGCAAACATGGTCGGTAGGGCAAGAAAGAATGAGAACTCAGTCGCGACTTTTCGGTCTAAACCGATAAACATGCCTCCAATAATGGTTGAGCCGGAGCGAGACATTCCTGGGATTAGCGCCATGCATTGGGCCATTCCAACACCAATCGCGGCACGAACACCAACCTGTTCGAGTTGAGAAATCTTTACGGCTCTGGGCCAAGTTTCCGCGATGAGAATAATGATGCCTCCAACGATTAAACTGATGGCCACGGTCTTAGGGGAAAAGAGATTGCTTTCGATCCAATCATGTGCCAACAGACCTACAATGGCTGCGGGTATAAACGCCGCGCCCAGCCCCAATAGAAACCACATATTCCGATGCTCCTCCGCTGACTGGCGAAGATAGGTCTGCCATGACTGTTGGCTTTCCGGTTGGCGTGCGGCCAAGATGCCTCGTCGAAATTCATGTTGTTCATGAAGACCATGCCGAAGCAATCCAAGAATTTTAGTTCGTTCGTATACGACGACTGCCAAAACGGCACCAATTTGGATGCAAATCTCTACACTAATGGCCATCTCGCCGGTAAATCCAAGCCAATGTCCCAGTAAAATGAGATGGCCGGTCGAAGATACGGGCAGGTACTCAGTGAGTCCTTCTAAAAATCCGAGCAGGGCAGCTAATCCAGGTCCAAATTGTTCCATAGAAATGATTGTTCAGGAAAAAAGGCGAAAATGTTATGCGATGGGCAGTTCCAACAATATTGTTTCGGCTGGTTGGCATCTGAAATAGAGGGGGAGAATAGAATAAAGTGTTGAGAGCGCCCACGGCGGCTATTGACAAAAATACGTTCCCATTTCATGCTAGGCTTTCCCGTCTTAGTGAGGGAGGCCTCGG
>JAQBUF010000082.1 GCA_027623995.1 Nitrospirota bacterium | reverse complement strand
TACATTGGTACTTTACCCCTTGGAAGGCAGTGGGAGAGTGAAGGCCCGCCGTTCATAAAACACCTGTTTTGCGAACAGCATTTCCGACTGATTCACCCTGAATAAAATCAGCTAGTTATGACGCCATTAAATTGAGGGTTTTATGAACACTGGCTGGAGAGACGTGGAGGGTCTGGGCAATTTGGCGAATGGAACGTCCGTCTTTGCGAAGAGACTTCACGCGGGTAAGGTCAATTTCCAAACGGGGTCGTCCTAGACGCTGCCCTTTTGATTGTGCATGGGCTAGGCCAGCCTTGACCCGTTCCCGAATTAGAGCTCGTTCAAACTCTGCAAACGCCCCCAACAAGTGAAGCATGAGTTGGCCGGTCGCGGTCGTGCAGTCGATTTGTTCATGAAGAGCGACAAAGGCAACCCCGAGGCTCTTCAGCTCGTCTAACATCATAATTAAATGTTTTAGGCTACGGCCCAGACGGTCCAATCGCCAGACAAGAACTATATCGATCTGTCGTCGCCGGCAGGCGGTGAGCAAGCGGTCCAATCCAGGACGTCTTTCCTTTGATCCAGAAATCCCCTCGTCCAGGTACTGATCCAAGACGGTCCACCCCCTTGCCTTGGCGTACGCTTCAAGTTCGCCGACCTGAATCCCCACATCCTGGCCCTTATCTATCGTGCTGACTCTTGCATAGATGCCAACTTTCATGGATATACCCTCTCGATGGGGATTATGCTATTGTCTTGGTGTATATTACTTGAGCGATCAAGTAGAATGCAAGACTATGTTGATAGGTTTGGTTCTTCTTCACCGCTCAGGTAGACTCCACCCATGAAGAAAAAAAACCCCCATGCAGTGGCGTTAGGAAAAAAGGGAGGCAAGAAAGGCGGGCCGGCTCGCGCCGCAGCATTGTCACCAGAGCGTCGAAGTGAGATAGCTCGACTGGCCGTACAGGCACGGTGGAAGAAAGCCAAAACCCCAAAGTCCTCACCCCCCCCCTCAACTAAATAGACTGACGTATTGGTGGTCTTTGGCACCCTCCTGGAACCAGTGATAGGGGATGTGCTGATTTCTTAAGCCGAGGCCGGTGAAGTGTGGGGGTAGTGTGATTGACAGCTCACGGCCTCTTCGATACTTTTCCGATTGACTCAAAATAACGTTTACATTTACTATTCCCACCCCGTTTACTGAGACCCTGTGACGAGACTTAAATATTAAGACGCCCATGATAAAGAAGGCTGGGTGAAGGGTCCCAAATCCCTGGAAAACTGCAACTAACTTTGGGCTTGATTTTTCATACCGTAACACGGCTTAGTTCACCTGACAGTAGTGACTGTATGTGGCAAGTATCAAAAACTCACCTTAGGAGGAGGAACAAAGGTTATGAGAAAAGAAGGTCTTGTAGAACAACTCGTATCCAATAAGGCTGCTCGTTTGGAGTCCAAGGCGGCGGCAACCCGGGCACTGAACGCCGTACTCTCCGCGATTGAAACCGGCATTAAGAAAGACGGGGAAGTGCAGTTGGTGGGGTTTGGCACCTTTAAAATCAAATCCCGTCCCGCGAGAAAAGGCCGCAATCCTGGAACTGGCGCGGTCATTAAGATTAAAGCCTCGAAGACTGTGGCATTTAAATGCGGATCAGCATTAAAGGCTATTGCCGGAAAAGCACGTCCCGGAAAATAATCTTAGGGTCTGTCATGAGGCAACCTACATGGGCTATTTTCTGCAACAGGATCTGAGGGTTCAGTGAATTCAACGCTTTGAAAATGCGAAGGCTGGTTTATATGTGTTCCCCACAGGCGTGGGGATGAACCGCCATTTCCAGCATCTCTTTAATTTGCCAGACGTGTTCCCCACAGGCGTGGGGATGAACCGGTGGTGGAGAAAAAAGCGGCAGAGCCAAAGAGGTGTTCCCCACAGGCGTGGGGATGAACCAGCTCATCATTTAGGGCTGTAGCTACTTCTCTGGTGTTCCCCACAGGCGTGGGGATGAACCGCCAAACGTGGTGCGCTTAAATGACGCCACAGAGTGTTCCCCACAGGCGTGGGGATGAACCGTCATAACTAGCTTTGGCCCTGTTAATCAGCCCGTGTTCCCCACAGGCGTGGGGATGAACCGCTGCAATCTATTGAAATGGCCGGCAAAGAGGGGTGTTCCCCACAGGCGTGGGGATGAACCGCCGCTTTCTTCACAAGAAGTCCTGGTGGCTGTGTTTTACCTAACAGGCCACCCTCCTGAAGTTTTTTTACTCCCAGCTTCGCTCCCAATTTTGAATCCACCAGGATCACACTTAGTCGCACCTTGAAGGCGAGATTCTCTATTGTTGGTGCGTAGATTGTGGCACACGATCTCACTCAATCATTCTGAGTCGTCGTCGGACTTCTTGGGACTACGGAACCGAGGGTTGGGAGTTCGAGTCTCTCCTGGCGCATAAACCTTATCTCCTCCTAAGCCAAACTGTGGCTGAACTTGAGCTCCCTTTCACCTAGTCGAAATCCTACTCACTCAAGTACGACACCCATCCCTCGAAGACAAAATCCCTTTCCAGGCTTGGATCAAGATTTAGGAGTAAAAAAGATTCGGTTCTTTCCTGTGACCTGTTGTTGCTCACTGTGGTATCTTTTGGTTTTGATTATTCTGGAGTGGAACCATGACAGGAAAATATCCCAAGGCAATCGCTGGCGACATGATAAAGTATCCTTACGATATTCCTCCTGCCCCCAAATTAGATTCCAAAACACTGAAAAACCTTGACCTATGGAATGCCTTGGAGTTTTTCCGCGTCGAGGCTTTGCTTCGATCCCCAAGTGTGTGGACTTTATACCAGCGGACAATTCGACGGAAGGGCAAGGTAGTTTGTCCTGTTGAACGTGAAGAAAGATGGCAGGTATTGTCTAGTCAGGTATATAAGCAGAACATGCCTGCTTCCACCGCTCGACGGCTCCTGGCCGATGAAACCTTGCGAAGCCACCTTTTCATTGATGATGGGTGGTTGGTGCTTTGGGGCGCACACCACCGATACGTGACGGACCCTTCTTTAAACCCGCCCCAACCTTCCCCATTCGATATAAGTGAGGGGGTTCTGGATTTGTCGGCTCTGGAACAGGAGAGCAAGCTTGACTGGGGAACTCTCCGCACTAATTTACAGACGAAGCAGAATCTGAATCTGTACCTGAAAATCAATTGTTCCGTCGCCCCTGAGGCCAACCTCCAAGTGCTTCGGTCCCTCCTTCAAAATAAGCACAAGGTGTTAACGATCAAGATAGGCAAGCCTAACATTGATCCAAGCACCGGAATCCACACCTTTCCCTTTCATCCTCGAAAAAACCCTCCCATTAAGGATTACCTCGCCTGGTGGAATTACTTTCAGTGCTACGATCTACAGCACTGCAAAGGTCTAACGTATGAGGCCATTGGGTCCCGAGTTTACGGGAACGACGAGGTGGGTGACACAGCATTGCATGCACAGAAAGCTGTGTACCGTGTTACCCGATTGATTGCCGCAGCAGAAGTGAATACCTGGCCCCCTAACAACCTGTCCTCCTAAAAAACGCCGAACCCCTCCTAGCCTATCCCGGTAACGTAGTCCCTTAGATCCTTTCCCCCGATTCAATACGCGGGAAATTATTTCTTGCGTCTTGGACACCTGTAAGAAACAAGAGGAGGATTGAACACACTGGAGGATTTTATGATCCAAACCAAATCACAGCCAATGACAGTTAGCGAGTTTTCCGCCTTCCTGCGCGTGTCTCGCCACAAAGTGTATGAAAAAATAAGGTCCGGTGAGATCCCAGCATTGCATTTTGGTCGGCGGGTGTTGATCGACCTCGATGAAGCTTTGGAGAGTATGCGCCGAGAACGCGGCAAAACCGCATAAAAACCAGACGCCCACCCTAAAAGTGGAGCATGACACCGACAGGAAATCACCATGGCTGCACGTTATAGAAAAATTGATCCTCCTATTTGGACAGACGAAAAGTTCCGTCAGTTAAAGGGGGGCGATTTCTGCGCCAACCATCCTCGCGAAATGAAATTTTGCGCCAATGGCTTTCTATGAGGGAGATGTCCTTCAACATAACCATGGCAATCCCAACTCCCATTTCAGCAAACGATTTTGTGGCCACACTCCATCAATACTGCGAAGGTGTGCTGGAGCTTCGAGCCCTCCCCTCGACGCATCGAAAGTTTTTGGATGATCACCAGGCTATCAATTCTTTCTTGGCTCAATATGCCAAGCAAGACATCTATTTGGGAGTGGCTACACGAAGAGACGGCAAGAATGGGAAGCTAGAGAATTGTCAGGACCTCGGGGCACTGTTCATGGACTTAGATTTCAAGGATGAGCCTGAGGAAAGGGCTCGAAAGAGGCTGAGAGAGTTTTCCCTCACACCAAGTATTCTTATCCAAAGTGGCGGTGGGTTGCACGTCTACTGGCTTCTCAATGAACCGCTTCATTTACAAGACCAGGCAGACTGCCAACAAGCAATGTCCTACTTACGACGACTGGCGATCCACCTTCATGGGGATCTTGCAGCAGCAGAACCGGCACGAATTCTTCGCGTTCCTGGAACCACCAATTTCAAATATACGCCACCCCGCCCAGTCGCAATCGAAGTCTTTGAACCATCCCGGATTTATGACCTCACCGATTTTGATGAATGGTTGCCTGAGGAATCTTTGGCCAATAGCAATGGGACTCATGCAGGGTTTTTCACGAATGGGAATGAAAAAATTGAAGAGGGTCGCCGGAATACTACCCTCTATAAACGGGCACGGAGCTTGAAGGCGCAGGGATATTCTGGGAATGAAATACTCGCTCTTCTACGAGCGTTTAACCACGAACGATGCGACACTCCTCTTGGCGAAAAAGTAATTGAGGACATTGTTTCCCATGCCAGCACCCAACCCAACCGACCGGATTTTAACTCGTTCCGCTCAACACCTGATGTCTCGCTACAGCGCATCGACAATGCCGAACTTCCAGTTCAAGCTGAGCCTGGGGCTGCGGCTCAAACCACCAATGCGGCAGGGCCCAGCGTTGACAGCACGGTCAAAGACGAGGATTGCGGCCTGACGAAGAATCTCGCTGACCAGATTCAGCAGGACGTCTTCTTTGCAAAGGACCAGGGCTGTCTGCTGTACGTGTTCAAAGGTGGTGTGTATTGGCCTACTGGCGAAGCGTTTGTGCGCCGTCAGGTAAAACAAATCTTGATCGCGACCGGAGATGCGAAAAAGTGGTCCACTCATCGGGCCTCAGAGGTGGTCGAGTTCTTGCGAGTGGATGCCCCCGAGCTTTGGGAGTGCCCCCCACTGGACACGATCAATGTCCTAAACGGCCTGCTCGACTGGAAGACTGGCGAGTTACGCGAACATGACGCCAACCATTTAACTTCCGTACAAATTCCTGTGCGCTACGATGCGAAGGCGACATGCCCGAATTGGGACAGATTTGTGGAGTCGGTGTTCCCATCTGATTGTCATGTGCTGGCCTATGAAATCATTGGGTGGCTGATGATCCCAAATATGTCCTTGCAGATTGCTATTCTGTTGATCGGGGAGGGTGCGAATGGGAAAAGTGTTTTCTTGTTGGCGGTGAGGACGTTTCTCGGGCGCGAGAACGTCGCCAGTGTCGCCCTCCATCGGCTGGAGTCGGATAAATTCGCGGTGGCCCGGCTCGTCGGAAAACTGGCAAATATCTGTCCAGATCTTCCCAGTGAACACTTAAAAAGTACATCGGTGTTCAAGGCTATTGTTGGAGGAGACCCTTTGTTAGGGGAACGTAAGTTCCAGGGATCTTTTGAGTTTTTACCCTTCTGTCGTCTGGGGTTTAGCACCAACCACTATCCGCAAAGCAAAGACAGTAGCCCTGCATTTTTTCGCCGCTGGGTCGTGATCCCATTCGAGCGGATCTTTTCCCCAAGTGAGAAAATCTCGCGGGATGTCCTAGACGCACAACTAGCCGATCCGGCCGAACAAAGTGGGGTGTTGAACCGGGCGATTGAAGCCTTACGTGCAATGCAGACAAGGAGAGCGTTTACTCAGACCGACACGACGAGGGCCGCAGCGTTAGAGTTCAGGGCCACAACCGATCCCTTTGCCATCTGGCTGGACAGGCACACCGAACAGGCACCGGATGCCATGGTGTCGAAACGGGATCTACGAATTGCTTATGCCGCCTATACCAACAACCAGGGTTACCCATCCATCAGCGATAAAGCATTCGCCCAAGCTTTCAGCCGGCTTCGTCCAAACATTGGTGATGGCCAACGGACCCTACAGGGGAAATTCCAATATGCCTACTTGGGTCTTCGACTTCTGGGAACCACTCCTGGATCTTCACAAGATTCACAGGATTCACACCTTTCTTCTCAGATAAGAACAAATAACGAGAGAGTCAAAAGAGAAGAAGGGGAGCTAAAAGAATTAACTAGAGAAAACCCTGTGAATGCTGTGAATGCTGTGAACCTACTTGAAGAGGCTGTCCATCCTATTCCAGTCGGAACCCGTATTCGCTTCAATGGGGGGTTGGGTCGTGTTGAAATTGGAACCATCGAGGAACACACCACATGGAACCAATACCCCGACCAAATCTGTTATCGGGTCAACGGCAGGATCTTTCCCCCTCAGAAGGTGCTGGAGATAGTGAGTGATTCATGACACCTGGAAGCTTGCAGGGTCGATGACAACCATAGAGGAGAAACACGCTATGTCCAACCAGGTCCCAAATCGTCTTCAACGCTATCGTGAGCGGCACCCAAGAGTTGATTTTTACCCCTCGCCGGACGTGCTCGCTATTTTGCTGCATCACCGGAAGGTCGGGGTTGATCCCACGCTGGCGGGCATTATCGACGGGCTTATTCGTATTGGACATCGAGCCCTCAATGTTTCCGGAAACGGCAAAACCTAATGCCCCGTCGAACCTTCATGCCACCAGCCTATTGTGACCGCTGTGGGGTGCAGCCACCTCTAGGAGAAACGCTCTTTCATTATGATGGGTGGCTGTGTGCCAACTGCCTCGGCAAAGAATCGCCTGGTCGGGATGCAACCTCAAAGAGCGCGTTCTTTGCTTGTACTGCACAATCTAATCGAACACTCGCAAGGCAGTGCCAAGCGAATGGCCAAGAAGAGACCGCTGATGAGTATGAGCGCATCGGCCACTGGCACAATCATGCCGCTGACTTGCTCCACCAGGCGGCGAATAATCGCGCCCAGGCGGCGCAAGTTGCCTTTGGGGAGGTGGTCCCTGAACAGTCGAGTGACCTAAAGGACACGCTCTCCATCCCAGATTGTGCTGCCCTGGACGCCAGTGTAGAGCGCACACGACTGCTCATGGCGGACGGTGTGGATTGCTTGAGTCTTGCCCTCGATGCGGCCCACTCCGGCGAGGCCAAAACCTCGATTGAAAAGATGCACCTGCACCAACTGGCGGTATTACACAAAACGGCCTTGGAGCAGATACGTCGGGCCAGCCATACAGCGGACCACGATCAACAGACTAAGCAATTCCAGATCGCAAACCGGTTTATCCGCACCTTTCAACAAGGCATCATCGCGCTCATGCGTCTGCGCGGGGGCGGAAGCCCGATCATTCAACACGTGCACCTCGCGGATGGAGCGCAAGCGGTGGTTGGGGCTGTCCAGAACGGCAAAAGGTCGGGGTGATGGACGCTGCGACGGTGAACGACATTATGTCAAAAAAGGCTTTCCCATGACCCGGCGGCTGCTGACGATCCAGGAGGTAAGTGAATACACAGGCCTCTCCACGCATACGCTCTACACCATGGTGAGCCAGCGGCGGATTCCATACGTGAAGGTGGGCCGCCTCACAAAGTTTGACGTGACTCTTCTTGATCAATGGATTGCACAGAATACGGTGATGCCGATGCCAATTAAACGACCTTGACGGATGTTAGCTACCTAACTAACATATAGTTGCCTATGCAATTAAAGAAGCTACGAGAACAGGCTGGTCTATCCTTACGGAGATTGGGAGAAATTTCGACCGTTCACTTTGTCACGCTTGCCAAGATAGAGGCGAACACGTTGGACCCTCGGTTGTCTACGCTCTGCCGTATAGCCCAAGCCTTGAATGTGACCATCTCGGAGCTTGTTGGAGATCAACCACAATCATCCAAAAGGAGGTCCCATGGGACTGACAAAACGAAAGGACGGCTATTACGTCGAGTTTCCCGTTCTCGATGATGGGAAGGTATTAACGCTTGCCAGAGGAACACCTAGAGCTAAGGTGAAACGGTGGAAGACTGGAACCCTCAACAAAACCATGGCCAAGCAACAAGAAGCCATGATTAAAACGGATTTGATGAAGGGAATGATTGTGAGTGCGCGGGTGAAGGGGCCAGTAACCTTTAAGGCCCTAGGTGAAGGGTATTTGGCTTTTCCCGATGTGAAGAGGCAATCGTCCTTTTCTACCAAGCAAACGACAATAGACAAACGGTTTATTCCTTACTTTGGCGATGTTGTATTGAGCGCCATTACTCCATCGATGATTGAACAGTATCGTGAACAACGGCGTCAGGAAAAACGAGAGAATCGGGGACCGCTAAAAGTGGCGACCCTCAACAGAGATCTTGCTTTATTGAAGCACATGTTTAGTTATGCGGTGCGTGAAGAATGGGTGCTCAAGAATCCCGTAAGTCAGGTGAAACTGTGGAAAGAAAATAATGTGCGGGATCGTGTGCTAGATACAGAAGAGTTTGAGCGACTTCAAGCGCATTCAGCCCCACATCTTCAAGCGATTAATCAAATGGCTTATCAAACGGGGATGCGATCAGGTGAAATTTTGGATCTTACATGGGATAGAGTCGATTTTAAGGCAGGAATGATTCGGCTTCGTCCCGAAGATACGAAAACTGAGGAAGCTCGGTTGATTCCCCTGACGCCTGAGTTGACGCACCTTCTCAGGGACTTGTATAAATTGCGCTACTTACATGAAGATCATGTGTTTCTCGTTAAGGGGCAATCGGTCAATTCTGTGAAGACGGCCTTTAAGTCGGCCTGTCGAAGAGCCAAGATCGAGGGTTTCAAGTTCCATGATTTCCGGCATACGGCTGTTACGAACATGCGTCGAGCGGGAATTGACCATCTAACGATTATGCGCATTACGGGACACAAGACATTGGAAGTGTTTAAGCGGTACAATAGCTTCCTGGAAGGGGATTTGAAGGACGCGGCTTCCCGTTTTAACACCTATTTAACACTAGCCCATTCCAGCCAAAAGAACGACTCGCCTAAGTTGTTGATAAATCACTAAATGCGCCCGTGGCTCAATGGATAGAGCACTTGACTACGGATCAAGAGGTTACTGGTTCGACTCCAGTCGGGCGCACCAATATTACCGTTCATGCCGCCCAATCACCCAGTAAAGATAAGCTGAGAGTGGGGAGGTGACAGATATGGTGTTCCCTGAAGGAGCAACTCGACACTTCTGGTCAAGGACTGGGGCGGTGCCAGGGTTAGTTCTGGGAGGAGATGTTCTCATGTACAACAGATGTTGTGAGGGCAAACTCTTCTTGAATCTGGTGTATTTCATCGGTCATGTTGTCCGTCATTTCCTCTTTCGCTTGTTTCTCAAGATTTTGACAACGTTCAGCAAGGCGAGTCACTCCTAAATTTAGGCAAATCCCCTTCAATCCCTGAGAGACCTCTGCAATCTTCTGAAGGTCTTGGCTCTCTTTCGCCTGGTTCATTTCCTCAATACAGTTGGCGGCATCTTGGATAAACCTAAATCCGGCAGTTGGGGTTTGCCCGAAATGAAGGATCCCCGGTATGGTGGCGGCCATGAAGACTTCTCCTCCTTCCAA
>JAQBUF010000019.1 GCA_027623995.1 Nitrospirota bacterium | reverse complement strand
TAATCTTACACCCTCGGCATAGGCCGTATCCGTCTCGCCGTCATTACGGACGCCACGGGCAGCACATTGAAAGACGCAACATTACAGATGGTGGAACCAGGCAGCACGATACGCACGGATGGGTGGGACGGCTATAATCTTCTGACCCGGCACGGCTATGTCCACGCGCCGGTTGCCCATATACACGCTGAATCAGGAGACGCCACGCCTATGACCCATCGTGTTGCCTCTCTTCTGAAACGCTGGTGGCTGGGCACGCATCAGGGCGCCATCAGCCCGGAGCATCTGCCGTATTACCTTGATGAATTTACTTTCCGCTTCAACCGCAGAACCTCTCGTTCAAGGGGAAAGCTCTTTTACCGACTCGTCGAGCAAGCCTTGCAGACCGACCCCGTGACCGCTCAATCCCTAACCACAATAGGTCGTAGGTAGGCGGTCAACTGCATAGCCCAGTTGATTTATTCATCCTGGACATTCAATTCTGGTCCGACTTCCTTTTCCAATTGATCAAATTCATAGAAATCCAAGGGGTCTGCTGAGCTTCGAACAGGACGTTGCGGGACCGTTCCCTCCGCAAAGACCTCGGTCGTGCTTCTTTTTGAGGGCTCGCTGACCAGCAGGCCGGTCGTTTGATCGATCTCTGCGAATTGAATGCCTTCGGGGATAGCAAATGTTTGAACCGGAACGGTTTGAAGAGCTTCACCGACAAATTGCGTCCAAATGGGCAACGCTGCATGTGCTCCAGATTCTGTCTTTCCTAGGCGTCCGACACTATCAAATCCTACCCATACGCCGACAGCCAAGTTCGGGGCATATCCGACAAACCACGCATCTTGATAATTATTAGTGGTTCCCGTTTTGCCAGCCAGGGGGCGTCCAATTTTTCTCGCACGTTTTCCCGTTCCGTGTTGAATCACATCCATCATCATGTGGGTAATTAAATAGGCCGTTTCTTGAGAGACAACCTGACGAGGGTCAAATAAATGTTGCTCAAGAATGTTGTCTTCTTGATTTTTGACAATGGAGATAGTGTAAGGGGAGAGCGCGAGTCCTTGATTGGCAAAGACTCCATAGGCTGAGGTAATTTCTTGCAAGGTGACCCCAGAAGACCCGAGGGCAAGAGACAGGTCTTGGCTCAGGGGACTTCGGATTCCAAGGCTTCGCGAAAATTCCGTGACTCGACGAACGCCAATTTGTTCAAGCAGTCGCACAGTGGCCGCATTTCTGGAATGGCGGAGTGCTTCTCGTAGCGTGATAGGACCAAAGAATCGCTTTTCATAGTTTTCGGGCTTCCAGGTTTTCCCAGGATCTTCCTGCTCGTAGACGACAGGGGCATCCAACACCAGAGTGGCCGGAGTCATGCCATCATCGATGGCCGTCGCATAGATGATCGGTTTAAATGCCGAACCTGGTTGACGAACTGAAAGCAGTGCACGATTAAATTCGCTTCGCTCAAAGTCATATCCACCAACCATGGCTCGAATGGCACCGGTGCGTGGATCAATGGCAATGGCCGCCCCTTCCACAATGGGGGTTTGGTCAAGGCGGAACTGAGCTTGCCCATTTTTCATTGATTTGAGGGAAACCTCAATGACATCTCCTGGACGTAATAATTGCTTGGCCGAGGTGATCGGAAAGTTTTTGGCTTCGGTCACATCGACATTTTGGGCAAGTCGACGTTTCGCCCAGATCATATCTTTGAGCGAGATCGTGCCGAGAAGGCCTCCAGCCACGACAGTCGCTTCCTCTTTGGAGACCTGGTTGACAATGCCTTCAATAATTTCACCCTGCGAGGGATTGTTGTCAGGAGGATCCTCGGGAAGCATGGCTGGTGGATCTCCATGTCGAAGGGGTCCTCGCCACCCTTGGCGTTTATCTAATTGTTTGAGGCCTGTCTGAACCGCAAGTTCAGCTGCCCGTTGCATGTCAATATTGAGCGTGGTGAATACTTGGAGGCCCCCTTTGTAGACCATTGATTCTCCAAATGCACTGACCAAATGTTGACGAACATCCTCCAAGAAATAGGGCGCTGCCCGTTCAATGGACTGACGTTGGAAGTTCAGTTTGGTGTCAATAGCGTCCTGGGCTTGTTCAGTGGTAATGAAGTTCGCTTGGGCCATACGTCCGAGGACATGTTCTTGTCGATTTTTCGCTAAATCATAATTTTTATAGGGGGAATAGGTGCTTGGCGCTTTGGGTAACCCTGCCAAGAAGGCCGATTCGGGTAAGCTCAACTCCGATAAGCCCTTGCCAAAGTAGGTGAGGGCCGCGCTTCCAATACCATAGGCTCCATGTCCAAAGTAGATTTGATTTAAATACATTTCGAGGATTTGATCTTTCGTCAACACGACTTCCATTTTGAGGGCGAGGATCAACTCTCGAATTTTTCGACGAAACGTGCGTTCAGAAGACAAGAACAAGGTCCGCGCGAGTTGTTGGGTAATCGTGCTGGCTCCCTCGAATTTTCCACCCCGTTTGAGGTTCGTCCAGGTGGCGCGAAAGATGCCCCAAATATCCAGCCCAGGATGTTCAAAAAAGCGCGCGTCTTCGACGGCGATGAGGGCATTAATCAAATCTTGCGGAACCTCGGTGAGGGAAGCCAAGATTCGACGTTCGACATAAAATTGTCCCATGACCTGACCATTGTCAGCATGCACCTTCGTAATCAGACTCGGTTGATATTCATGCAGGACGGCGAGGGTAGGAAGGCCAGTTGAGGCATACCAGGCTAGCGCAATAACTCCGCCCATCCCAAGCCCTGTGGCAGCCAGGACAAGGATCAACAGCACACGAGGCCAACGTCGGCGTGAGGAATGTTGTGTACTAGCTTGAGACGTGGTCATGGGTAAAGGTATTGAAGGCTGGAGAATTGGATTGTCTGTGATCGGACTTTCTTCTAATGAAAATACCCTATAAAGAATACGATACCGCTGGATAGCTCAAATGACAAGAAAGGATTTTGAAGAAAATGCTATTTTTTTACTGATCGGACAGTCCGTTGCACCAATGTTAGCGGGTTTGTCTTCCGTTAGGGCGTTTGGTATGTTGACAACTATTCAGATCCCATGCTACGAAAAAACTCTTGCAATCAGCGAGGTTAGATTACTTACACATTTCTTCAATAATTAGGAGGCCGTTTTATGTCAGATGTTGCAGCAGAAATAAAAGTTGGTGATGATGCCCCGGATTTCACCTTAAAAGATCAGGACCAAAATGATGTCACCCTGAGTTCCTTTAAAGGGAATAAAAATGTCGTGTTGGCATTTTACCCCTTAGATTGGAGCCCAGTATGTGAAGGTGAAAATAAATGTCTCACCGATGATTTTCCAAGTTTTTCCGATGCGAACTCAGAAGTATTCGGCATTAGCACGGATAGCTTCTTTTCACACAAAGCCTGGGCAGACGCCTTGGACCTCAAGCATCGCTTATTGGCCGATATGCACCGGACGGTGTGTAAATCCTATGGCCTGTATTTTGATGCCTTAAACTGCGCCAAACGCGCTACGGTGATCGTGGGCAAAGATGGCAAGGTCGCATATGCCAAAGTCCAAGAAATCAAAGTGGCTCGGGATGACAAAGAAATTTTGGAAGCCTTGAAAAAATTGGGCTAACGGTCTTGCCGCAGTTCGAAGGGGATTCCTGAACGTTCAGGAATCCCCTTCATTTTTGAAACGCCACCCTGGAAAGAATACGACAATGGCTGGAACGGTAATAAGTGTCTCAGACGAAAATTACGAAGAATTGACACAAGCACCTGCGGCGATGGTGTCCTATGGCATTGGGTCGTGCCAACCTTGTATGGAGTTTGATCCGATTTTGGAATCAGTTGCAGCGAAGTATGGACATATTAAAATAGGCAAAGCCAAAATGCATGTTCCCGGCCGTTGCCGTGGCATAAAAAAACAGCACACCTTCGAAACCTATCCCACCACACATTTTTTTTCCAACGGTCAATTGTTACTGACGAGAGAAGGCAAGATCGAAGAGTCGGCACTCGCGATTCTTTTTCAAGAGCACTTTCCCAATCCATAATCGTTTCCCGTTTTCTTGAACATTATTTATGTGGGGTTTCGTCCCCACGCGACGAGTCACTTTTGTTTCGGCAAAAATGGTTTTGGGTTATTTTGCCGAATCAACAGGACCTCGTCAGGCAGGAGAGAAACCCTGAATCCAAAAATTCATCCACTTAAAATATGAGTTAGGCCAATACACTTTTTTGAATGACGATATCGACATTGGGACTGACGGCACGCAGTAGTTCATCCAACTTTTCGATCGTAGGAACGGACCGCCCCTGTTCATACCGGGCATATGCGTTTCGGGAAGATGCCCCGAGCCGTGCTGCTGCCTCCGATAAGGACAACCCACTTGTTTGTCGCTTTCGTTGCAAGAGCAAACGAATCAATGGTTTTATGTCTTTGGAGCCGACTTCGAATTCATTTTGGGATCCTAACAAGACCTCTACCTTGAATCCTTTTATATTGATCATGGATTCCATCATGTCTGAAAGCATCTCAAGGGCTTCTTTGCGGGAACGTCCTTGGGTTAGGGTCTCCAGAACTGGAATTTCCGCCAACCACCATTTACCTTCTTTATATACCCTTCCCGAAAACCTCACGATTTTCCTCCTTTCTTTGCCCGTCGAAGAATATGGCGTGCCAATAGTTCATTTATTTCATTATGCCTAGGAATAGGTTCCTCCCAATCTCCATCTGTCCAAATATCATGCTTGCCCCCATGTCGCAAACACCACCAACCTAACGACTTGAGTGCTTTTTCTAATTCCTTTCGCCTCATTTTGCTATCGTACACCCATATGTGTACAAGTGCAATAATCCCACACTGAAAGCCTTTGGTTTCTTTCCTTAATCATCGTGCGCAGATCTTACTTTCTAGGAGGGCGCGCACGGGCGAACATGGTTTTAGGTCCTTTTGCTGAAACAAAAAGCCTGCTCTGAGTCTGTCGAAGGGGGCCTCGTCTGCAGGGGCGAAACCCTGCATCTAATAATTCTTCAAATAAACATCCACATTGTTGCACTACAGATTTCTCCCTTTGGTCGAAATGACACAAGGAAAAATTGGATTAGGAAACGGCGAGAGGAACCCCCGTGTATTCCACACGAGTTTCATTCTGATTTTTGATAGAAATTTTAGCCAATTGCCCGCCTGCGACTGGTTCAAGGAATGGCCAAAGTGATTGGGCTAAGGTGAGGAGGGTGATGGGTTGGGATTGGAAGGCTGGGTCTTGGGATATGTTTTTTCCATTGAAGCGATAAATGAGATGGGTGTTGATCAATTCGTCCAATAGGGAAATATCCGTTACCCGCCCAGTAGATGAATCAATCGTGCCAAAAACGGATACATCAATTGAGAGATGAGATCCCAACGTGTGAATGGCTCCCTTTGAAGAATTAATGCTCAAGGAATAGCGGCGGCTAATACATGCTTTGGAGGGCTCTGGGTAATCTTCAATGGAAACCGTTGCTTCAGGAGCCAGAGGTGTCGAGAGCTCTGCCCACAAGTCTTCCCCTTCAAATAAACGAATGGAGCGTAGATCTTGTGTCTCTGGTCGAGCACGAAATTTTCGCCAAAGTATCAAGGCTAAATTTTCTGTAGTCGGGATCATGCTTTCAAAATAAGGCGTGTCCAAGTTGAGATGTTTGTGATCGAATTCTTCTAAGACATCAGTTACAATCTGTTTGAGGTCGTACAGATTGATGATCATGCCGGTGACTGGATCGACCCTCCCACCCACAGTGACTTCCAATAAATAGTTGTGTCCATGCTCCTGGTAGCATGCCCCAAAGACGTGCTTGTTTCTCGCCTCGTCCCAAACGGGATTGCGATAAAAATGCGAGGCGGAGAATTCTATGCGTTTGGTGAGGGTCGAATAAGCCATGAGAGAGAATAGTCCGGTCAAATAAAAAAGGGCCAGGAATTTTGCCAACGATATGGCAAGATGCCGGGCCCCTTTCGATCTCTTCAATATCGAAATAAATTAGGTGCTAAAGGAACTGCCGCAACCACAGGTGCTTTTGGCTTGGGGATTTTTAATCGCAAAGCCAGAACCTTGAAGGCTGTCGACATAATCGACTTCGGCGCCATTCAACATCGGAGCACTTTGAGAATCGACAATGACTTTCACGCCGCCTTTTTCAATCACGGTGTCATCGTCTTCCATTTTGGATTCGAAGGACATGCCATATTGGTAACCGCTGCAGCCACCACCTTTGACATAAATCCGTAACCCTATAATTTCCTCTTCGGTCTCTTCATTGACCAGTTCTTTAATCTTTTCTTCTGCCATCGGTGTTATTGTGACCATGATTTCCTCCACTCAATATTAGGTGTTGATTTGTTCGCGTTTTTCCCCTGTTGCAGATGAAACCTGGGGAGTATGTCTTGTAAAGATCAATGATAACCACCCCCTCGGTGGAAGTCAATTTCTTAAACCAAAAATCCTTAAAAAAACGTATAAAACATCAGGATTCCAGGTCCTTTAGCCATTCGGCTGTCATTTCCTCTGGCACTTGAGTCTCAACTACGTAGTTCTCATGGATGATGTGAATAGAGGCATTAGCCCCATCTTTTTGAAGCATCTGGAGAAAGGTTTGAGGAATTGCAAATCGAATAAAATGGACTGCACTGATTTTGTCCTCTTTACTGTGGCCGGCCTCAAATTGGGCATAGGCGGTTTCTCTTCCAACCTGGATTGAAAGGGTATCCGAACGGTCGAGTCCCTGAAAGGAGTCGAGGGTTTTTTTGATTTGATCATCATCGGTGATTTCAATCATGAGGGTCGCACTCAATTCACCTGGTTGTGGAAGAATGGCGTTATATACATTGAGTTCGTCCTGGATCTTGGATTCCTCAAAAATGCGTTCGACTCGCACCATTTCTTGAATCTGAGAGCTAAGGGTCTCTCGATTTTCAAAGAGCAATGTCACAAATGGACCAACTTCGATGCGCCGCCTATTTTTGAGAGCGATAATCTTTTTCCGATAGGTGGGGCGCTGAGCCTCGTAGTCGGCATGGGATAATAGGTCGGATTGAGTGAGTGGTTTCATGATGGTAACCGATACGCGTCGCGAATAATTTGAATAGGATGTTGTGTCATCGGTCCTTTTCCTGGCTGCGTTGCGCCAGCCTGATCAAGTTGAAGCGCGGAAAGTGGGCAGTCGGATGCCACCAGATATGGCTCACTATTTAAAATCTGGCGCACAGCTTTTTTCGCAATTTTCATCGACAAGTCAAAGAATTCAACTTTCGCTCCCCATGAGCCATCATGGCCGGAACATTTTTCGATGAGTTCCACTTGGGCTCCCGTGAGCTCCATGAGCTCCTTGGATTTAAATCCGATATTCTGATCCCGCAAATGACAGGGCACTTGATAGGCAATGCGCTGTGTGGTCTGCGTGAACTCAAGTGATAAGGCTCCATTTTTTTTGAGCCGCATCAAATATTCGCACACATCGAATGTGCGTTCGGCTAAATGTTTCATTTCTGGTGTCGGCATCAGGTAGGGATACTCTCGCTTAAACATCAGGCTGCAAGAGGGCGTAGGAATGACCAGATCATACCCTTGATCGAGGTAGGGTTGGAAGAGTTTCAGATGATGCCGTGCGGTTTGCACCATGGTGTCAGTGTCGCCGACATCAAACGAGGGCATGCTACAGCATCGCTGTCCTTCTGGGACTACGACCTTCACCCCGTTTTTTTCCAATACCTGAACTGTGGCCTTGCCAATATCCGTGGCCTGGTAATTCACCATGCAACTTGGAAATAGAATGACCTTGTGTTGAGCCGAACTCGATGGTGTTTTGGGGCTCCGCTTTCTCCACCACTGAGGGAAACTTTCCTTCGAAAAAAATAACACTTGTCGATCGCGATGGAGGCCCACGACATTCTCAACCAATCCTCGAATCCATGGAGTGGAGAGTGCCCAGTTAGTCAAGGAGGCCGTCATCCCGCCAAGTTTGCCAATCAAGTCCGTTTGGATCAGAAGTCGATCACGCCATGAGGCACCTTTTTCTTGGACCCGTAGTTTTTTCCATGCAGCCATGAGGCGTGGAAAATCTATTTCGTATTGATGAGGTGGCGTATAGGGGCAGTGGTTAAAGCAGAGTTTGCAGTAATAACATTCCTGTTCAACTTGTTCGTAGTCGGCTGCGGTGATTTTGGAAACGTCACTATCGTATTCGTCAATGCGATCTAAAAGCGTGTTAAAGGACGGGCAGAGATTAAAGCATCGACGGCATCCATCACAGACGTCAAAGATTCGATTAGTCTCTTGCTCGAGGTCCGAACGAGTCCAATCCGTCGAGATGAGGTCAATGCCTTTCAATGCCTATCCTTTTAAGGGCTGAAAGAGGAATAAAGAAAAAGCGGAGCAGGTCTCCTGCTCCGCTTCAATAGGCCAACTGCCATTATTCGTTTTTCAAAGACTCCAAGCCTTTGGTGAAACGATTGGCATGGGATCGTTCAGCTTTGGCCAGCGTTTCAAACCATTCGGCCAATTCCTCAAACCCTTCCTCGCGAGCGGTTTTTGCCATGCCTGGATACATCTGTGTGTATTCGTAAGTCTCGCCTTCAATGGAGGCTTTGAGATTGGCTTCGGTGTTGCCAATGGGCTCGCCTGTCGCAGGATCGCCAACTTCCTTTAGAAAGTCTAAATGGCCAAACGCATGGCCAGTCTCAGCTTCTGAGGTATCGCGGAATAATCCGCCCACATCAGGGAAGCCTTCAATATCGGCGCGGCGGGCAAAATATAGATATCGTCGGTTGGCTTGTGATTCTCCAGCGAATGCCGCCTTGAGATTTTCGTGGCTCTTGGTTCCTTTAAGACCGCTCATGATTTCCTCCTTGGTGATTGGACATGACTGTGACGAGATGACGTCGATGGTTGATGCCTCTGTGCCTTTTGGCATGAGGCACAGTATCCGTAAAATTCGACTTGATGACTCAGGACCTGAAAATTCTTTGGTACGTTGGCCTTATGCTGCAGTTCGTTTAAGGCGTGATCTTCCAAATCAAAAATGGCGCGACAATCCAAACAAATCAAATGATGATGGGGCGTGACGTTGGCATCAAACCGAGAGCGGTCATGCCAATAATTGACTTCCTTGACCAAGCCTGCCTCTTTCAAGGTCGAGAGCGTGTAGTACACGGTATTGGGTGACATCATTGGATAGTCTTGAGCCACCTGTTGGAACAAGGCTTCAGCTGTCGGATGGCTCGTGGTCTCGGCCAAGGCTTTATAAATGGCGGCTCGTTGCGGAGTCACTTTCAAGCCCTGGGCTTTAAATTTGGTGCGAATATCGTTTTGAGAAATAACCATATGAGTCCTTGTTAGGAATCATTCTTATGTAGCAAGTCTTCTAGTTTTCGTCAACGAGAGGAGTATCACCGAAAGTTTAGGAAGAGAAATTTTGGGAAAATGAGAAAGGAAGAAGGTGAAGTAGGGAAACCGAAGGGAAGGGCCAGAATGTCTCTGGCCCTTCCAAGGGATTGGCTGCTTTAAAACAGTCCAGAAGCATCATGTCCGGAAGTAGCCATGAAGAACAACATGGGAATCGAGAGCAAGGTATTGGTGCGGGAAGCCATAAGCGCCAGCCGCCCAGCCGCCTTCTTTTCATCCGCGGTGGCTTCTTTCAAACCAAGAACTTTTTTCTGGTTGGGCCAAATGATGCCCCAGACATTCAACAACATAATCGTGCCTAACCACGCGCCCATCCCAATCACGGCATCTGGGCCTTGAAGGGCAAAGGCGGATCCGAAGCGGTGTTGGTTCATGAGTAGTGCAGCACCAAACACCCATGTGGCTAATGCTCCCCAACGGAACCACCAGAGCGCATTCGGCACTAAATGTTTAAAGGCCTCAGCTTTCGTTTCTGGTGTGACTTTGCCAAGGAACGGCACTTGAATGAAATTGAAATAGTACAAAATGCCGATCCAGATAATGCCGGCGAGAAAATGTCCCCATGCTAATAAGCTTTCTATGCCATCCATAATTTATCCTCTTTTAGTGGTGATCGAATCAATAAGATATCGTGACGTGAAATCAGACGAGCATCTTGACGACAAAATATAACACGACAGTCAGTGCGAACCCTGAGGCAATGGTGCCAGGGATCGAGTCGAGTGGATTCATAAGTATCCTCCTTTATGTTGAACGGTGTATATCGTTGGTGTTTGGTCTGTGGCGTCTTGCGTGACCGGCCTTTGGTTCGTCGAAGAAACAACGAACGAACGCCCTATCCGTCTGGTTAGAAACGCACCCTATCCTATTCACCGGGGTGACTGCAAGAAGTTTGAAGCCTGAACTGCGCTCAATGGAAAGTCAGGAGATTTTCTTCTTTTAATTTTTGTAATTTGGTAGCTGCAGCATCTAATGCTGCCTCTTTCAAGCGTCTTTGGTAATTGATACCGTTCCAAGAGGCACGATGAGATCGTGCAGCTACAGGAGAAGGATCCGTCGGCTAGGTCATATCAACCAAGAGGCTCACCATACGGTGGCAATGTGGTCAGCCGTTGATCGTCCACGGGACCGCCGAGAGTAAAGTGATACAAGGATTGAAATTGTGTCTTGGGATACCACCCAAGGACACGATGGACCGGGTCATCAAAAAAACATCCAATGCCCGTTGATCGAACCCCAGCCGCTTCGGCTTCAAGATAGAGCACCTGGCCGAGAAGTCCCGCCTCCCAAAACAAGCGTTTGTAAAACCACGGCCCATGTTTATCTAACGACGCGTCAAATTCCGCAATCATGCCCATGGAAAATGCGCTGGCTCCTGCAATATCCTGACCGCAACTGAGCTGCGTGGCGATGCGTTGCGCATTGCCTTCCTCCAGTACATAGAGGGGGAGCGGTTCCGGACAATTTTCAGGAATGGTCCATACGAATTGCTCCTGCATCGATTGTTGAAAGGTATCTTTGAGCATGGAATCCGAATTTCGAAGGAACATGTACATGCCGGGAGCCAGGCCGTCTACGCGGTGGACAAAGAGGGCCAGGTGGATGGTGGGATTCCATGCAATCGAGTCCCAGGGCATGGGCCGTTGCGAAACGGGGAGATCGGCATGTGGAAATACACGTTCGAGCATCGTAAAAAACTGATCTGCCGTGATCGAGGTATGTCCATCAAACGCCTGGGCACTGCGTCGCTGATGAATGATCTGGAGAGCGGAATGAGGCGCTCGTTGTTCCTGTATCGTGGCTCCCGCAATCCTGTCTATGGCGGGCGGGGGATCAACCTGAATCGCGGGCGATTCGGTTGAATGTTTCCACGAAGCCTTGGTTACCTCATTGATGATTTCCCATGGGATGGGATTGTCGCGACTCAAGCGATTGGCTTTGCCTTGCCAATCGCCTTGTACCCATTTTTCAATAGCGGCGTCATCAAGGGTGAGTGGCATCGATTGGCCTTGTTCGATTGGTGTGGGAAAGACCGCACACATCAGTTCAGGAAGTTCAGGCTCCGCTTGTTCAAATTCATCCAGCCGATTCAATCCAAGAAGCGCTCCAACCGTTCGATCATCAAGACCAGAAAGAACAAAGACGCGCCAGCCTAAGGTCGCGGCAGCAATGCGCAGAGTGCCGATGGCATGGCCAATGTCATGTTGGCAGTAACGAAACGCGCGCTCGCCATACTTCCAGGCTTCGCGCCAGTGAATCGAACTGAGGCCAACAAGAAACGTTTCCTGCGGAAAAGGTTTGAGTAATTCTCCAAGACACTCTTTCGTTTCACGCATTCGGTATTCAAGGCCATGTTCTTTCGGGGCATAGTGATAGAGTCCGGGTTTGAGCGAGAGCCCAGCCATATCTCCAATCAGTAGGTATCCTTCTGTCGGATGCAAATTGCCGCTCGAAGGGTTGCTGCGTAGCGCCCAACGATTTCCCCCGTATTCTTTCCAGGCGGTAATGGACAGGCTGTACTCGAAAAATCGAGAAAGGCTGTGGATGTTTAAAGGCTGAGTAGGGATCGTCTCTTGTGAGTAGAGCGAGTCATAAGAAGGAGAGGTCGGGGGATCTTCTGCAGTGAGCAGTGGGAGCTTAATGAGGGGAGCCCCTTCATAGCGTCGGAAAGGATCAGGCTGGTTCGCCCAATCCATGTACCCAAGTGATCGGGCATACTTATTAAACTCATGCTTGGTTTGCTCATGATATTGTTTGACGACTTCAAGGGGTTCCATGGGTGAGAGATTCTACAGGCCATGGCCCATGGTGACAAAGAGAGATGAGCGTGCAGTGTTTTTATTTATTATATGCGGGGTTTCGCCCCCGCCGACGAGTCACTTTTGTTTCGGCAAAAGGGACCAAAACCATTTTTTGCTCGTGCGCGGAACGACGGGGAAAACTGGTCCACCGCCCCGAATCAGGATGGCTCGGAAACTCGCTCCGCTCAAACAGTCCTCGCCAGAGAAGTTGGATTCGGGCCGCCGGCCCAGCCGCGCCCAACGCAGAGAAAATTAAATCCCAGAACGATAAGTATCTAAAAATGGTAAGGTGGCATTGCTCTTATATAAGAAAGTATTATTGTCCGGTAGAAAGTTGTTGAAGTATTAAGGGGATTTACAAGCTCTCGACGAGAAGTCCCGGGGCGTGTTATTCGGACAGGAACTAAAGATCTGCGTCTTATGCGGATCTATCTAAACATTGTGAGCTGTCAATATGAACACACCGAGCGCGCAATATTTTTTGAATGGTGAGGAACCACCTATTGTAGGCGAGATGTGCGAAGGGTTCTATTTGCAGCAGTACCAAGAGCAACAGCGGGTTACTGATCCAGCAAACGTATCGTACTTGAAATTCAACGGAAAATGGGTTCGCCTATATTTCGAAGCCAGTACCATTTTTTGGGGAGAGTCAGATCAGCCCGGTGAGCCTGTGAATAGTGGAGTCGATAGCACGCTGGTACTTGTCAACCTTTGCGAAATGTCCAGTGTAGTAGGCGCGAGATTGGAGGCCATTTCGTGCAATGGCAATAAACATCATGTCGAGGTTGCGATGAGTTTTTCAAGTGGCCACATACTCACGTTTAGACATTCGGGCGAAAGTGATGCCACTACATTTGACTGTCAACAACATCATTAACAAGGACTGTGAAAAATGGTGGACCTTCGGTGCCTCACTTTTCATTCCCGGATATGGCGAAAGTTAGAGTGAAAATGTACCCGAATATCCAATACGGTTGCATAGAACCTGCCATTTCTTCGATTAGGCCCTTTAAACATTGGCTATTGATTTTAAACAGAGTTGACCTTTCACGACTCTAATTTTCTTGACACTTTTCAAAGTTTTTCTCTCGCCCTCGGGCGCGGCTTTGCCGCGGGACCAAATTCGACTATTCTGGCAAGGACTGTTTGAGCGGAGCGAGTTTACGAGCCATATAATTTGGTGCCGTGGCAAAGTCTCCCCGTAGGGGACGCGCACGGGCGGAAATGGTTTTTGGTCCTTTTGCCGAAACAAAATGACCTCGTCATGCAGGGGCGAAACCCTGCATCTAATAAATGGAACTGCAGTGAAGTGTTAGGTGTGATAGGTGGGGAAGAGCCTGTTGTTTTCTTTACGTATCACGCTTCACGCATGACGCTTCACGAAATTTTACACGTCTAAATTATCCGCCAGCGTCGCATTCGCCATTAAGAATTCATACCGAGCTTCGGTTTTTTTACCCATGAGGTCGTGGAAAGTGCGGTCGGTGTGGAGTTCATCTTGGAGTTCGACTTTCAAGAGGTGGCGAGTGGCGGGATGGAGCGTGGTCTCTTTGAGTTGTTGCGGAAACATTTCGCCGAGCCCTTTGAAGCGGCTAATGGTTGGTTTCGCGTTGGTTCGGGCCTCAGACAGAATGCGTACTTTTTCTTCATCCGACCCTGCCCAAAGAACTTCTTTGCCAATGTCGATGCGGTACAAGGGTGGTTGGGCAATATAGACGTGGCCGTGCTTGATCAATTCCGACATATGCCGAAAGAAAAACGTGAGGAGTAAGGTGCTGATGTGATAGCCATCGATATCCGCATCCATGAGTAACACAATCTTGTGATACCGCAGTTTCTTGAGATCAAAATCTTTTCCAATCCCACACCCAAGCACTTTGACTAAATCAGCGAGTTCTTTATTCTCCACGACTTTGCCTAGGGTGAGCTCTTCGGTGTTGAGGACTTTTCCGCGAATAGGGAAGACGGCCTGTGTTTTTAAATCGCGGCCTTGTTTCGCTGTGCCTCCGGCAGAGTCCCCTTCGACCACAAACAATTCGCTGATAGCTGGGTCCGTGCTTTGGCAATCGGTGAGTTTGCCAGGCAAGTTCAGCCGATGGCTCACCGCAGATTTCCGCATCACGGCTTTCGATGCTTCGCGTGAGGCTTCACGTGCGCGGGCCGCGAGAATCATGCGTCCCACCAACGTTTCGGCAATGGTTTTATTGACGTTGAGAAAATTCTCTAACGGTGGTCGAATGGCATTATCCACGAGGCTTTGTACTTCAGGATTATTGAGGCGCTCTTTGGTTTGTCCTTGGAATTGAGGATTCAAAATGAGCACGCTCAAGACGCACGCTAATCCTTCACGAATATCTTCTGCCTGAATGCTGAGGCCCTTTGGTGTGAGATTGTGCGTGTCCATATAATTGCGCACGGCTTTGACGATGCCGCCTCGCAACCCCAATTCATGCGTGCCGCCGCTTACGGTAGCTACACCATTCACATAACTCCGAATGAATTCAGCCGGTTCGTCCGTCCATTGCAAGGCCACTTCCATGGCGAAGCCGTCACTATTGGTTGCCGTCGCAGTGAGTTTTCGGTCGAGATAAAACACAAAATCCGCCGTGGGTCGTTTGCCGCGGTCTTTGACGAGTTTGGTCAGGTATTCTTCAATGCCCTGCTCATGAACGAAGTGATGCGTCTCCCCGGTTGTCCCATCTTTAAACGTAATCTTGAGGCCTTTGTGTAGATAGGATTTCGCTTCCAGGGTATCTTTTAAGAGCGTTGGATCAAAGGCAATGTTTTTCCCAAATATCGCAGGATCAGGACGAAAATAGACCGACGTGCCTGTGCCACGAATCGCGCCACCTTTTTTCACCGGGCCTTGGGGGTTGCCGGCTTTGTAGGATTGTGTCCATTCATGACCATCGCGTTTGACCGTGACTTCCAGATGGACAGAGAGAGCATTCACCACTGATGCGCCCACTCCATGCAACCCACCGGAATGAATGTAACTGCCGGTCTCAAATTTTCCCCCGGCGTGCAGGGTCGTCATGATAATTTCCAACGCTGACTTTTTGTGTTTTTTGTGCTGATCGACGGGAATGCCGCGTCCATTGTCCGTGAGGCGAATCCCATTTCGATTTTTATCGAGTTCGACCACAATCGCCGTGGCATAGTCATTGATGACTTCATCAATCCCGTTATCCAAAATTTCCCATACGAGATGATGGAGACCGGTCTTATCGGTCCCACCAATATACATCGCTGGTCGTTTCCGAACCGGCTCAATGCCTTCTAAAACAATAATGTCACTTGCATCGTATGTTTTGGCCATCAAATATCCTTTTTGGGATCCTATGGTCTCTGTTGGGAAATTGCACCCGAGCGGGGTCGCTGTTCAGGTAGGTAATGTATCGAACTTGTAATGGTTGTCAAGCAAGGGGGCAACGATATTGACTGGTAGGGCTTTGCCCAATAGGTGGCTGGCTCGGTTGAAGATCCGGGAATATTGGGACGGTGAGTCAAGGCTGGGCTTTGGATTTCTGGAGAATGGTGCAATACCCCGGAGAACGGACGAAGGATGTTAGGCTTCCCGTCAAAGCCGAAGATGTCATTAACAGAAGCAGCTTCGAGGCCCTCGGAAGTTTAGCGAAAATAGTTTGCCGATAATTTTTTTTCGCCCGCAGTTTTCCTTTTTCTCCTTTACAAAATTTTGGAAATGGAATAATGAACCTCAATCATTTTAAGGCGGGTTTTGCCCCTGAGCTGAGGCCTATATGTCGGGTTCAATAAAAATGTAATAAAGAGTACCCGAAAGGAGAGACAGGCATGGGGGCCGCACAGGCAAACGCGTGAATGTGATGGATTTTAAATGGGATGACAATAACTCGGTGTTTTTTTATCAGATATGGGGCATGTCTCTTCGTCATAATTTGATTTGCGGAGAATGACAATTAAAACCTCAATGACCTCAATTATTCTTACCTCTGTTTTTTTTAAAACCCGTGAGCCGAGAGAGAATGCATGTCGATTTGGGTTGATGCTGATGCCTGTCCTAGGGTGATTAAGGAAGTATTGTTTCGTGCGGCAGAGCGGACAGCGGTGTCGGTCACGCTTGTCGCGAATCGATTGCTGCACACTCCGCCATCGCCATTCATTTTTGCCCTCCAAGTCGCCAATGGGTTCGATGTGGCTGATTCTGAAATCGTGAAAAGAGTTGAAATGGGGGATCTTGTGATTACCGCAGACATCCCGCTCGCGGCTGAGGTCATCGCCAAGGGTGGACTTGCGCTTGATCCACGAGGTGAAATGCATTCCGCCGATACCATTCAAGCCCGTCTGACGATGAGAGATTTTATGGAAACGCTCCGAGCTAGCGGAATTGAGACGGGAGGCCCTTCGGCGCTCAGCCAACGAGATCGGCAATTATTTGCCAAACACCTCGATCACTATCTCTTGTCGATCGCCAATCAGAAAGAAGAGAAGGACTAACGTAATCATCATTTTTTAGTTTTTTTAGCGGGGCAGGTTGGCTACAGTGATTCTAGCTCCCTCATAGAACTTTCACCACTTGAGACTCGTGTGTAGGGTGACGATGGAACGTGCAACAGCACTGTGGGTTGATGGGACGGATGAGCACATCTTGGATCTTCGTCTTTGTGATCTGGGACTCAAAATTCCTGGCAGCCCCATTGCGTCCTATATCCGGCAATTGAACCATGAGTTAAAGCAGCGAGGCCTGGTGTTTCGTCCGCATTGCTGGTTGTCTGACGATTGGTTTTCTCCCGATGGTATTCCAGGCATTGCGCTCCCGTTTTATATGGCCCACCCACGATTGAAACGTTTGGAACTCAACCAAATGTTGGAAGTTGAGGGGGGGACGGCAGAATGGTGTATGCGCATTCTTCGACATGAAGCTGGGCACGCCATTGAAAACGCGTATCGGTTACGGCGACTTCATCGTCGGCAAGAACTATTCGGGAAATCATCCCAGACCTATCCCGATTGGTACACGCCCCAACCTTACAGTAAACGCTATGTCGTCCATTTGGACATGTGGTATGCCCAAAGTCATCCAGACGAGGACTTCGCTGAAACCTTTGCTGTCTGGCTCGACCCCGATTCCAATTGGAAGTCACGCTACGCCGAGTGGCCCGCGTTTCGAAAGCTGCAGTATGTGGATGAACTTATGCAGAGTCTGGTGGGCAAAACTCCGCCCGTCATCAAAAAACATCGCGTCGATCCTATCGGGAGCCTGCAAAAGACTCTGCGCCAACATTATCATGAAAAGCGAAATCGCTATGGGCTTGATTACCCAGATTTTTATGAGCGGGATTTGCGCCGGTTATTTTCAGACCATCCTGACTACCAGAAAAACCCACGAGCCGATAAATATTTATCGAAAATCCGAAAAGATGTGAGAAAGAAAGTGACGTTTTGGACTGGGGAATACCAATACACCATTGATCAGCTCCTGAAGGAGATGATTGCCTATTGCCGGAAACATAAGTTGAAATTGGTGGGAACCGAGGAACAAACCAAACTAGACTTCATGGTCCTGTTAACGGTGCAAACCATGAATTATTTGCATGATGGGCATCATCGAGTTGCGCTATGAGAAAACTTCGAATTCTGGCCCTCATGCATATCGACCTTGTCCCGCCGAAGGATGTGACAGGGGTTGATCTTTCAACCGTGAGTTGGAAAACGGAATTTGATGTGGTGGAGACCTTGAAAGGTCTGGGGCATCAAGTGTTTCCGGTGGGCGTGTGGAATGATTTGAGCGTGATTCGGGAGGCCATTGAAACCATAAAGCCCCATATTGCGTTTAATTTACTGGAGGAATTTGCGAATCAGACGACATATGATCAGAACGTCGTCTCCTATCTGGAATTACTCGGGTTGCCGTACACCGGCTGTAACCCGCGAGGGCTCATGTTGGCAAGGGATAAAGGATGGACGAAAAAGATTTTATCCTATCATCGCATCTCCGCCCCGGAGTTTTTAGTGGTGCCGATTCGGAGAACGGTGAAACGGCCAAAACGGTTGGCATTTCCGTTGATTGTCAAATCCATGACCGAAGAAGCCTCATTAGGGATATCGCAGGCATCCATTGTGGAAGACGATGAGAAGTTACGGGAACGGGTGGACTTCATTCATCACAGTACGGCGGTTGGAACTACGGCCTTGGTGGAACGATATATCGAAGGTCGAGAACTCTATGTCGGAGTGCTGGGGAATACCCGTCTCCAAGTGCTTCCGATATGGGAACTGGTGCTGGAGAATATGCCAGAGGATGCCAAGAAAATTGCCACAGCCAGGGTGAAATGGAGTGACAAGTATCAAAAAAAATATGGCATTCGTTCACAGGAGGCCAAGGGATTGTCTCCTGAACTTCAACACAACATTCAAAAGGTCGCCAAGCGAGTATATCGTCACCTGGCGATTTCAGGGTATGCCCGAATCGATTTGAGGCTTGCGGAACACGAGCAGAATAAAATCTATGTTTTGGAGGCGAATCCGAATGCGCAATTGGCCTATGGTGAAGATTTGGCTGAATCCGCGGAGCATGCGGGACTCTCCTATCCAGACCTTCTTCAACGTATCATCAATCTCGGATTACAGTTCCACCTTGATCGATAACTCCAACCTCATGCCTGTCGGTAATTTGTTAAGTGATGGGGTGGAGGATAAAGAAAGTCCTCGGCGAACCATTTGGCTCTCAGTTCTTTTTAAAAAGTGTAACGTCCTCTTAATCAGATATTTGTTCAGGTTGACGCGTTGCGGCATATATTTGCTGCACCCCTCGTTCTCGTAACCCTTCAATCAAAGCTTGCCCGATCCCTCTGTTCGTCCCCGTTACAAACACTGTGGTGTTTTCTGGTCGCATTGGCCATGTTTCTCCATCAATTGTTGCATAGAGGGTGATACAAGGCTCCTTTCAAGCGTGCCATCGAAAATCCGGCACCGTTTTCAGACAAGAGGGGATTAGAGTCAGCTCTTGCACTGTCATAGTTCCATTTTAATAAGGAGGTGAACTCGATCAGGAATTCTTGTAGACTTGCGCCAAGAAGTCAGCGAATCAATTCAATTGATGTCCTCGTCGTTTTTTTTCGCCGTTCGGTTGACGGCCATAATCCCATCATTATTGGCCTGGCTTAATTCGACCAATTGGTCGCTGGCATCGTTACTCATTCAGAAATCCATGAGTCCTTTTTTCTCATCTTCTGGAGAGAATTGCACATAGCCTCAATCGTGAGGAAGAGGAAAAGGTTGCTGGTACATTTTTTATACCCCAACCCACCATCTATACTTGTTCCGGGGTTCTAAGAATGCTTCTTACTTACCCAACGGGTTTTCCTATGAGTGCTGTAATCTGGTCCCCACTTAGATTTGGATCTTCCTTCTCTTTTCAGTTTTTCGCACCACGAGAACTGAGCAGGGGGCATGGTGGGCTACACGACTGGAGACACTTCCGAGCAAGGTGCGCTTCACCCCAGTGAGACCTCTGGATCCCATGATGATCAAGTCAGCTCGAAACCGATAGGCGGCTTTGACAATTTCTTCAGCGGCATATCCTACAGCAATGTGTTCCACTTTTCCCTTGCGCCAAGTTAAACTTTTTCTGGTCTTCTGCAAGAGGGACGCTTGGGCTTGTTCTCGTCGTCCGTGAATTTCCTTTACCCATTCTTGTAATTCCTGGAGGCCAGATGGCCCGAGACCTAAGGTCCGATAGTCATCTTGCACCACGGTATAGTCGATGGGCTCGATAACATGAAAGAGAACAATCTCTGAATTGGGGGGAAAGGATAACTGATTCATAAACTCCACGGCGATCTCGGACTCGCTGGACCCATCCGTCGCCATGACGATTCGCATGCCACGGTTCTCTCTCCGTCCTGAACCTCGAGCCACCAGTACTGGGCATGGAGCCTCCTGGAGGACCCAATCGCTCACACTGCCAAGCAGAAAACGTTTGATTCCAGAAACCCCTCGTGTTCCCACCACAGCCAAATCGACTTGTTCTTTATTGAGAACCGACAAAATTTCTTTCCCAGGATTGCCCTCACGCACCAGAATGGAATGTGAAAGCTTTGAAGGCAAAAATTGGTCAGCCAGTTTTTGAAGGTTTCGATGGACACGTTCAATCGTGTGCTTTTGAAGCTGGCTCAACTGAGTGGTGAAATCAGACACATGTCCCATCTTTTTGAGCTCTTCGTTTTTCGAAATAACATGAAGCAACCGGCCTTCTGATTCTTTGGGGAAATCAATGCCCGATAAAAACCGAAGGGCCGCCTTCGAATCACGTGAGAAATCCACACTCCAGAGAATTTTCATGCTATTCCTTTCCGGGTCATTGTAAAATCCTCAGCCAACGCTAGGTTGATCATTTTTGGTATTTGATGGCGAGCTGTCAAATCGAGCAAGGGTAGGTAGGGAAAGGGCAAGGAATTGGACAGGATATCGTGCTCATCTTTTGTCTATTCTATGGGACAATGGGTTCGACTTACTCGGGAATAATTGTGATACGAATGCCAGGAGAAAGTTACCAAGGTCCGCTGCTTCCGGCAACGGAAGAACTCCGCGGAAAAGGGGAGGCGGCCCTCTGCTTTTAAGCCCACGGTCTCCCTGGAGAATGCAGTGGTGGGCAGGTGTTTCTTTGCCACAAATATGGGGTCAAGACTTGATATAATTTATTTTGTCATGCGAGGTCAGCCTGAGTTGACTTGGCTGAGCCTGGCTTAATTTACTCACACGCCGATTGAAAATTTTTAAAGCGAAGGCCAGAAGAATTTTAAAGTATGAAGTCAAGACCCGATCCCCAGCCCCGGCGTGAGCGAAACTGCGCAAGGTATCCTCGCAGTGAAGGCGGCCAAGGCGGCAGGTGTGCAACATTTTATCAGGACAACCCTTCCCAATTGCAAAGAAATCTCAGGTGGCAAGTATGAGGGGATTCATTTTACCGGCAAGGCTCTTGTGGATGGCGAAGTGACAGCCGCAGCATTTCCGTACTGCACGTTTGTCGAGGCACCGATGTATTTCCAAAACTTTCTTGGGATAATGGTACTGCAGCCACTTGGAGCCGGACGAACAGGGTGGACCATTGCGATGAGCCCAGAATCCAAAACGCTGCATGTAGGCGATCCCATCGAACTGGGCAGACTAGTTGCGCGGGCATTGGAGCAACCAGAGAATTTTGGCCAGGGCCAATATCTTGCACAAGCATCGGAAACGACGAGTTGGCAGGAACTGGCCGATACGCTGAATAAGCAGGGCCACAACTTCGCAGTCACCCAGGTCCCCAATGAAGTTTATGATTCGTTTCCCTTTTCTGGTGCGCAGGAGCTTAGAGAAATAGTGAACTACTTCGAGGACTGCACCTATTTTGGACCGGATGCTGAGAAGGCAATTGCCTTGGCCAAAAAACTCTGCCCTGAGGGTTTTACGACGTTTGCAGAATGGGCCACTCAGAATATGAAGCCTTGAGGATGCGGGAGTTGATGCCTTTGAGGAAGGGACTCACTCTTTTGTTGAGAGTTTGGTTTTGTTCTCTCCGACTCTCATTACGAGTCAGGGCTTTCCCAAGGGTTTAATCAGTATTTTCCTCAGTTTCTAGCAAGGAAGAGGGTTTGAATTTTAATCAACAAAATCATTGATCCTCTATCTGAAAATATCTGAATATAAACGAAGCGTCCTCTTATTTTTCTCCTGCGTGAGGACTGCCGTTTGCTCATCGGTGAGTTCCTTGGTATTTATTTGTTTGGTCAAAAAGGCGTTTATTTTTCCTATACCCTTGGGCTTGAACATGGCATTTGACTCCAACACCGTCAGTTTCGAACGGTTTATGCTCGCTGACGATCGGGACGAATATCCGATGGCATTCTGGCTGACCACAGAATTCTCCGGAAACTTTCAGCAAGCTGTATTCGAGCAAGCGTTGTTAAAGGCCTTGGGCCGACATCCCTTGCTTCGTTCCAGGATTGAGGGAGCAAGGCTATCACAGAGTCGTTGGATCGAGTCGGTTGAATCAATGCCCTTCGTTGACTTTGGGCTCAAAGGGGTGCCGAAGAGATATCCTGCAGGCCAGGGTGCACGAATCGATTTGCGCCGAGAAAATGGTCTTCGTATTTGGGTGCGGACTTCAGAAAACGGGATATCCATGAGTTTTCAGTTCCATCATGCGTGCTGCGATGCATTGGGCGCGATGCAGTTTCTGGAGGACCTTTTTACGGGTTACGACCATTATGCTCATGCACGAGTGGGCAGTCCGCCTCTTAAGGCATTGTCTCAGTCCCTGCATTCTACTCGTGCTGATTTTGGGCTTTCTTGGCCGGAGAAATTTTGGCGATTTCCAATCGATGTCGTGGGGGTCCTTGTTGGTCTGGGTGTGTTTTTCTGTATCCGACCTGTTCCCATCGCGGCATCACAGACTGTGTCGAAGGGTGACGTTGGTCCAAGCGATAAGTGCCCGGAACTAATCACCCACACTTTCGATGAATCCATATTCACTAAACTACAACAGGTTGCTCGTCTCCAAAAAGTAACTCTCAATGACATAGCAATCAGTGATCTATTCTGCGTGCTCCGTGCTTGGAACGAGCGGCAAAAGGCAGGAAGTGGAAGCCCCGTACTGCGGATCATGGTCCCCATGAGTCTGCGGGAAGCGAACCTTGAGCAGATGCCGGCAATGAATTATGTGGGCATGGTGCATTTGGATCGTCGAGGTAGCCGGATGAAGTCTGCACGTACTTTGTTAGAAGGCGTGTCGTGGGAAATGCGATTCTTGAAACTGCTTCGATTAGACATATCGTTTTCCAGATGTTGGAAGTTTCTGGCGATGGTGCCCGGGGGCCAACGGATGATGATCCCACTTGGGCGGTGTTGTGCTACCACGGTGCTCTCAAATTTTGGTCGAGCATTTGAGGGCTGTGCATTGCAGAGACGGAATGGTCGTATTGTTTTGGGTGATATGGTTCTGCAGTCAATCACGGGTGCCCCGCCCATCCGGCCCTGGGTTCGCGCAACGTTTACGCTGACGTCTTACGCTGAAAGACTGACTCTGGCCATGCACTATGATCGAACCTGTTTAACTCGAGCGGACGCGGTTGCCATTTTGCAGTCGTATGCGAAGCGGTTTGTTGCGAATGTTGATACGATATTGCCCCTGGAAGAAGCGTTTCAAAGTACGGTTCACACCCCAACGCTGTCCCCCACCTGACAGGTTTAGTGAGGTAGCCATGTATCGTTCGGAAATGTCGTTGGAGGCCCTGAGGGAGGTAAGGATCATTGCTTTCCCTGCCATATGGGTTAGGAAGGGGATGTTTTTTTTCGATAGTCGGAGGTGTTTGGAATTAGCCTTCTCCTTAGAGTTTGCTTCTTCCGTAGTGCCATAGTTTTGCCTCGTCCCAGCCACCACTGGTTTAGTGATTGTCGATATTTCTGAACTTGGCCTAACCTTCAATAGGCTGCTATCTTCACCACGTCATCAGGTAGTATCAAATTATAATACAGAATGTCTCACGCCGATCTATCATTTTTGGAGGAATACTCGTGTTAACACATAATTGGGAAGAGTTAGCGAAACGATTTAAACATGCATTAGGGCTCTCTCATGCGCCTATCGCGATGACGTTTTCTCAAGAAGCCCCGGCAGGTGTGCCGTTCTATGAGGGAGAGGATCCTGATCCGAGCGCAGATGGGCGCACTGGGAAAGTGACGGCTGGCTGTGTCTTCTGGATCAAGTCCGAAGATCGCACGTTTACGACGAAAGCGGATGATCATTTTAATTGTAGCGTGGGAAGCGTGACGCATGGTCTCAAGACGCTGAACGAGGTCATGGCCAACGAGGATGTCGCCAGTCTCTTGGAAAGCGCATGGGTCACGCCCGAAGAAGCCATGCAATTGCCAGTGGTCAAAACGCGTCATCAGTTTATCACCTATGGTCCTGTCAGTCAGACGCCGATGGATCCTGACGTGATCCTGCTTCGCCTCAGTGCCTATCAGGGGATGGTGCTGCATGATGCCTTTGGCGATATGCCGATTGTCGGGAAGCCTCAATGCCATATTGTTCCGCTCGCCAAAGAGCAGAACCAGATTGCGATGAGCACCGGCTGCACCCTGAGCCGCATTCGCACGGGCATGTCGCCAGATGAAATGACCTGTGCGATTCCCGCAGGTCGATTTGCCGAGGTGGTCGAGAAACTGGAAACCCGGCAACAGGCCAATGCGCGGGTAGCGAGCTATGCGAATGCCGATGGTCGCCGGTTTGCCAACAGCCAACAGGCCTAAGGCTCATCAATGCCACAGGAGATATGATGAGCCTTCCTTCACCGTCAATCAATGATTTACGTTCCACGCTCCAGCCACCCGGAGCCATACTCCTCATTTCTTGTTATGAGTTGGGACATCAGCCGATTGGACTCGCGCAGCCTGTCGGGTTCCTTGAGCAGAAAGGCTATGCCCCGTTCACCCTAGACTTAGCGGTGGAAGATTTCGATACATCGCGCGTTGAGCAAGCACGTGTGGTGGGTATTTCCGTGCCCATGCATACGGCATTGTCCTTGGGATGTCAGGTGGCTGAACGGATTCGTCACACCAACCCCCACGCCCATATTTGCTTTTATGGGCTGTATGCATCCTTGAACGCAGAATTTTTACTGGAGCGTCTCGCGGATTCTGTTATCGGTGGAGAATATGAAACGCCGTTGGTGAATCTCATCGAAGACCTTGCGAGACCCCAATCGCCTCAAACGAGTGAGCATGGCACCAAACTGGTTTTGGTGAGACCAGTAGAAGGTGTCAGTAGTGCAGACTCCATTGTCCCGCCCTTTTTGAAACGAATCAGATGGCAATCCGACGTTTCAACACCGGACTCGTCTGACTCGGGTTCATTCCCCATCCCCGCACGCACACCGCTTCCAAACCTTTGCGAATATGCGCGATTGGAATACCAGGGACAGGAACATGTGGTGGGGTATGTTGAAGCGAGTCGCGGGTGTCTACATACCTGTTTGCATTGCCCCATTGTTCCCGTCTATCACGGCCGATTTTTCTTGATCCCTGAACACGTAGTCTTGGCGGATATTCGACAACAAGTGAAAGCCGGTGCCGTTCACATCACCTTAGGCGACCCTGACTTTCTGAACGGGCCTGGCCATTCCTTGAGCATTGTTCGAGCCATGCATGAAGAGTTCCCCCACATCACCTTCGATTTTACCACAAAAATTGAGCATATCTTGAAGCACCAATCGCTGTTCAAAGAATTCAGTAAACTGGGATGTCTGTTCGTGATTTCTGCAGTCGAGTCATTTAGCGAAACCGTGCTCGTCCACTTAGACAAAGGCCATACGCGACAAGACATTTTCATCGCACACGACATTCTTCAATCTGTTGGGATTACCCTTCGTCCCTCACTCGTCGCCTTCACTCCGTGGACCACGCTGGAAGACTATGCCGAAATGTTTGACTTGGTGGAACGCCATGGCCTGATCGACTGTATCGATCCCGTGCAATATAGCGTTCGACTCTTGGTCCCTCCTGGCTCGGCATTGTTGACGCCTCCGGCTAAGCACTCCACCCCGATGGCTCAGTTTCTTGGCGCATTAGACCAACAGAAATTTCAACATACGTGGACGCATCCTGATCCACGCATGGACCCGTTACAACAAGCGGTGACAAGGGTCGTAGAGGAAGGAACCAAAACTGAAGAAGATCCTGAACACACCTTTCATCGGTTGTGGGAATTGGTGTATGCCGCGGCGGGGCTCAGCTTCGCTGCACTCAATAAAACCACGTCTATGAATCCTGATCGCGTGAGACCACCCCGGATGACCGAACCCTGGTTCTGTTGCGCGGAGCCAACGACGGATCAATTTTTGTCGGTCCAGAGTGTTTCAAAGACGTGATGCGTAAAGCGTGATGGGTCATGCGTAAAGACTAAAGAGGGAATCGTCGATCTCCACCCATCACCTTACTCATAACACTTCACGCATCACCCATCACCCATCACCCATCACGGATCTCTCCATGGCACATCTGCTTCTGCTTCTTCCATCTATGAGTTACCGAGGTGAGGCTTTTTGGGAGGCAGCCAATACGGTTGGCGTCTCGCTGACGGTTGCTGGGGATGCCCCACCAGATTTTCTTGAACAAGCACCTGCTAGTTTTCTCACGCTTGACCTGCACAATCCTGGCACCGCTGTTCCTGCTGTCATGGAGTTTGCCAAAACCACTCCCATTGATGTGGTGCTTGGGGTGAACGATCAGACTGCCGTCCTGGCATCAACCATTTCTGCCGCCTTAGGGCTTCCTGCGAACTCCATTGAGTCGGTACGCGCGGCAAGCAACAAACGCACGATGCGAAGCTTGCTGAAGAAAGAGGGGCTTCCCTGTCCCAACGTGGTCGTCGTGGGAATCGATGAGAGGCCAGAGGATATTGTTCACCAAGTGACCTTTCCATGTGTGTTGAAACCACTTACGCTCTCAGGAAGTTGTGGTGTGATTCGTGCTGATGACTTTGAGAGTTTCCAGAAGGCCTTTAGTCGAATTGGCAGTCTATTGAAAACTTTTGCGAGGCCGGAACAAGATATTGCGAGTCGTCAAATCCTCATCGAAGACTTTATTCCCGGAATCGAAGTGGCCATGGAGGGGTTACTCACCAATGGAACGCTTCATCCTTTGGCCCTATTTGATAAACCAGATCCACTCGACGGCCCCTATTTTGAAGAAACGATTTATGTGACGCCCTCACGTCTTCCGCCTGACACACAAACACGAATTGCTGAATCGCTGGCTCAAGCGGCACGAGCCATTGGGCTCCGAGAAGGACCGGTACATGGAGAGTTACGGATTAACGATCAAAACATTTGGGTGATTGAGGTGGCTGCGCGAAGCATTGGTGGAAAATGTTCTCGAATGTTGGAGTTTGGGACGGGCATGTCGCTAGAAGAACTGATCCTGCTCCATGCCCTTGGTCGGGAACTGCCGTCTTTGGATCTCACAAAGAATGCTGCGGGCGTCATGATGATCCCGATACCTCAAGAAGGAACCTTGGAGAGCATAGAGGGGCAAGATGAAGCGCAACGTGTTCAGGGAGTCGAAGAGCTAGTCATGACCGCACAGCCTGGCGACCAGCTGATTCCGTTACCGGAAGGAAAACGATACCTTGGATTTATTTTGGCCAGAGGCGCGCACCCGGAAGAGGTAGAGGCCATTCTCCGAGAAGCCCATCGGCAGTTAACCGTGGTGATCAGGCCCTCTACCTCAAGTGCGGTTGGCTCAGGAATATTTCGTGTCTAATCGTTTCAGGGGCTGTTCAAAAAGGCCCGTCCAGCAATGCCGCAGGCGCTTTGGCGCGCGGATCGTACTCATAGTACGTGAGCACGACAAAGGGCCGACCCCAGGTCTGTGCGAGCCGCCCCGGCAAAGCCAGAGAACGCCGCTGGCGGACTTTTTCAACGGCCCCTTTAGGAGGGCTTAATCTCTTTGGCAGCTTGAAGAACCCAGGCTTCCAAACTGCTGGCTTGTTCCGCCACATCTTGAATGCTCGTTAAATCATGAGCCCACACTCCTTGGACTTCTTCACCCTTTCCGGTGATGTCTTTTTGGATGGCCGCAAGTTCCTCATCAAATCGCTCAATAGGTTGAGACTCAATTCGTCGAGTACCTCGCTTTCCACTCATTTTGCCATCGGCCCCAAGATCGCAGGCAAAGCGGACAAGGTCGAGTCGTCCATCGGGTAGGATTTTGGCGACCAATCGGTGGGTGGTCCCTGCCTTGGAATGCACAAATGCGGCTTTATGAAATCGCTCTCCCTTAGCAGGATCGACCTCAAGCGCATTTAAATCCGGCATTGGTACGGCTGGGGCTGCTGGAGCTGAATCAACTTCTCCCATATGTAAATCTCCTTGTAGTCAAAAGATACTGGCAATCGCATGGTTCCTAATTCGATGACCTTAACAAAGGGCCCAGTGAGGAGCAAGAAGACAAAGATGCGTGAGGGGTATCGATCCAAACATAGGGGAGTTCAGGATAGGTTCAGATACTGGGGCTGTTGAGTAATTCGTGTCGATAGCCAATACACGCTTCAGGTGAGCCTCATATCGCCAATGGGAGGGAATGTTCAAAAAAGTCCGTCCAGCAAGGCCGCAGCCCTTTTGATGCGCGGAGCGTACACTTTGTACGTGAGCACGGCAAAATGGCGAGAACGCCGCTGGCGGCTTTTTTCAACATTCCCCTACTCGAACTCAGCCCTTTCCCATTGCTCCCTGGCATGCATAAGCCTACTATGGAAGACAATTTCTGGAGCCCTTTGTCTGTCGATCTGCATTTTTTAAATAAGGAGGTGGATCATGCCAACCTTTATTTCATTTTTTTCGTGGACGGAGCCAGGTGTTCATGATGTGAAAAACACGGCCAAACGCGCCGGGGACTTTAGAAGTTCGATCCAAGCGGCTGGAGGGTCGGTCAAAGATATTTACTGGACGATGGGCCGACATGACGGGGTCATTATATTTGATGCCCCCGATGATGCCACGGCTGCGGCCGTGATGATGGGGGGCTGTGCGAAGGGGAATGTTCGCACAGAAACGCTACGAGCCTTTACGGAAGATGAAATTCAAGGGGTGTTAGACAAGATAAAATAAATAGCGACTGGTCGTGCATTGGGTGACTAGCAATCTTAGGACGATGTCAAAAGAGCGGACAATTATAGAGCTTCAGTGCCTGAGCGTGACGAACACATGACCCGTCGACGTTGCAGAATGGCCGTATGCGGCAACCACGCCAAACTGTCGGCGCACCGTGTGCGAGAAAACGACTCGCATCTACGGAGCGAGGCTGGCCGAATGAAAATTCAAAGAAAAAAATGAGGAACATCCGAAGCCATAAGGCCAAGAGTAAAAGGGTAACGGCCACTTTTTGGAAACGGTTGTGTAGGTACTGAGTGAACCACTAGGTTTCGTGTGTTTTAGCGGAGGCCAGACTTAAACGATAGATTTCTTGTAATTCTTTTTTGGTGAGATTCCGCCATTGGCCAACTGGGATGTCTAGCGAGACGTTCATGATCCTGACTCGCTTCAATTGCGTCACTCGATAATCCAACACCTCACACATTCTTCGAATCTGCCGGTTCAAGCCTTGTGTGAGAATGATCTTGAATATGAACTTATTCACCTGCTTCACGTCACACGGTCGAGTGACGGTGTCTAAAATCACCACGCCATTGCTCATTTTCGCCACAAATTCTTTGGTGACGGGTTTGTTGACCGTGACGATATATTCTTTTTCATGGTGATTTCTGGCCCGGAGAATTTTGTTGACGATATCACCGTCATTCGTCAGGAAAATGAGACCTTCACTGGGTTTGTCGAGTCGACCGATTGGGAAAATCCGTTTGGGATAATTGATAAAGTCGATGATGTTGTGCTTTTCGACCTTGGTATTCGTCGTGCAGACAATGCCGATCGGCTTGTTGAACGCAATGTACACAAAGTCTTCTTGAGGCGTAGAGATCAGCTTGCCGTCCACTCGTATTTCATCTTCCTCACTAATTTTCGTCCCCATTTCAGGCACCTCACCATTGATGGTGACCCGGCCTTGGTCAATCAACTTATCCGCAGCTCTCCTCGAGCAATAGCCCGCCTCGCTGAGGTACTTGTTGATTCTTGTGTGAGGTGTGTCGTTCATTCGGGGTTGATCATGTGAAAGCCTTTAGTACTAGTAGCACTGGCCTTGGATCAATTTCAATGAAGGGTCTGTTGAATATTCAGGGCCATGACCCATAGATACTCCAGGGGTGACGGCTGGTACCAGTTTAACTGTTTGACGTAAGGCATTGTTCAATGAACCGAACTAAATTGGTGATGTCGCCGTCATCAGCTCGTTTCATCGCTGTAATGTATTGCTCCCGAATTTCGGCCCCTTGGGTCATCAGGTGAATTTGTGGCCACTGAGGTATGGAGTGTTTCCGCGAGTAAAAGAAAATATCGGTGATGAGTCTCGCATGCCGTCCGTTTCCATTGATGAAGGGGTGTACATTAGTGATGCGGTGCTGGAGCCGTGCGGCGACTTCAATGACTGGCATGGTGGACTGGGTGTCATTCCAATAACGAAAATCCTCAGTGAGTAATTTTATCTGTTCTTGGATCAGGTAAGGTTTGACGCCAATATTCAATGCTGTCTGCCTGTACTTGCCTGCCCATTCCCAGATGGTTCCAAACATGTCTGCATGCACACGCCGGATAAAGTCGTCCGTGAGCCATTCAGTTCCCTGTGTTTTTCTGCGGGCCCGAAACACATGGGTATCATAGGCGTGACTGATGGCTTCGGTCTCCGCTGCGTTGCGATCGGCTGGGGTTGTTAAATGTACGAGGAGCAGACCTGTGGTGTCCCCTCCCGGTGTGGCGCCGGTGGGTCGCGTGTCATCAGTCATCGTCTTTACGCCATAATCGTTCACGGGGATCACGCAGAATTTCGTCCGTTCGTTTTTCCAAAAGCTTCTTGAATATGTCTTTGTCCGGGGCCTGTTCTTCCAGGGCCATCGTCCCCATTGTCTTTTTCAATCTTTTGAGAGCAACCGCACGAGCGCGGCCACGCAGTATTTCCTCAAGTGGTTTTTGGGGACGGGGTGCAACACTTAGGTGACAGGAAAGTCCCTTGTATATCCGCTGAAGCGTGCTCACTCGCGGGTCGACTTTCCCTGATTCAATGGCCACAAGGTTGGCTTGCGTAATATTGGCCCGCTTGGAGAGTTCCGCTTGTGTCATTCGGAGATACGTCCGCAGAAGGAGAATCCAATCTCTCGGTGTGAGATTTTGCTCTTCAGATGTTGAATCAACCCTCAGGTTTGAGAGTGCAATATCATCCACGATGGTGATAGGTTTTTTCTTCATACTGGAAAATATATATCGTAGGCAATACTAAATCAATGTATTTTAATATTAAAAACAATATATAACAATAAATAAAAATATTGTTTACAATATATTAAAGTATGTAACATATTGAATATATTATATTTTTAATATTTCAAGCTACTCTATGAAGAAATAGAGGAGGTCATCAAAGCCTTACCCCTGCTCCTAGTGGAGAGAAATTGGTTGCCGGGTCGTACCGTTCTGTGGGAATTCCCGGATGTGGAGACCGTGAAAACGTGGGATCAGTCAGAGGAATATGGGCCGCTCCTCAAACTCCGGTCGGACATATCGGATGGCTCGATCATTCTCATCACGGATGGCGTTATGTTGTTGGACTAAACTATAAAGAGTAAGTCTGAACGGGGTTTTCCGGATCTCTCTGGTCGCCCCGTCTTTTCGACGGATGATTCAAGTTAAAAGAAAGGTTTCCTGACATTTTTTTCTGAGACGTGCTTTCCCAAGAGAAGGTAGGAAGTTGACCATGAATCAACAAACATTTTGACTCCTATTTCTATTTCTCTCATGCGTTGTGCCATGAAGGACGAAGGCCAGATCGACACCCACATGCCGCACGAACTAAGAATTCTGAGCGGCCAACCCTGAAAGGAGCATCCGATGAGTAACATTCTGGAACAAGCCAAGTTGTTTTTTGACGCCTGCGAAACGGGCAAGGGATGGGAAGCCTGCAGCCCCTACTGCCATCCCCAGGCGACGTTTTCGGCCCAAGCCGGCGCGCGCTGGCAGACATCGATACGTTGGCAGGCTATTGCGAGTGGATGAAGAATCTATTGACGCCGGTTCCCGATGGTCGCTATGAATTGAAGTGCTTTGCCCTCGACGAGGAACGAAACTGCGTGGTGGCGTTCGCCGTGTTTCATGGCACGCAGACCGGGCCAGGTGGGCCGGGTGAACCAACTGGTAATACCGTCGTCGCTGACTATGTCTATGCGATGCAGTTTGACGGCGATCGCATTGGGCACATGACGAAGATTTGGAACGACACCGTCAGTCTCCAGCAATTAGGGTGGGCGTAGGAGGCACGGTGAGGGGTCGGCGTGATCATGTAGGAAAGGCGTGCCACGGCAGTATCGGCGTCGAGAATAGGAATTTTCATTGGCCTTTTTAATTCCATCTGAAAGGACCAAAGACCCCGTTGCGGAGTCTGGTCTGGGGGGCAGGTCCTGCAATGCCATATCTCGTCTTTCAATTTTTTCTGAATCTCGACATTCACCCATCTTGCTTTTATGGTTGGGGAGGAGGCTTCAAGAATTAGCTCAAGGGGAATGTGTTATTGCAAGACCTGGGATGCCCCGGAATTGACAGACACCTGAAGAAGCGGACAGGATCTCCCGAGGAGGTGTCCGATGAGCCAACGGACAATATTGACGCCAGCACCACTTCTTGTAGCGGTTCGTTTTTTCTGCGACGTGAAACCTGCACTGTCACTTTACGATCCAGCTTATGTAAGAATCCAAACAGACGCTCAGGAGAAAACAACGTATAGCGGCCATTCATCAGGTTGGACACTTCCGGTTGTTTGATCTCCAAGAGCTTGCTGATTTCCCTCTGCTTGAGTTTTTTCTTCTCAAGGATCATCCGCACAGAATGGCCGAGCTTGGACCGCGTTAAGAGTTCATCAGTATCATCAAGGCCCATATCCGCAAAGACATTGCCGGAGATTTCCTCAAAGGCTATTTTCCCATTCTTCTTCATCACTCGTGTTCCCTTTCCACTTGCACAGCTTCCTTATAGCGTTGTTCAATCATGGCGACATCCAGTTTCGCTTTGTCATGCCTGTCAGCTTGGCAGAGACTGGCTTAACGTATTTACCCGCCGATTGAGTTTGTGTTGTAGTTCTGGCCAGAAGAATTTTAAGGTATGAAGTCAAGACCCGAGCCCCAATCATGTCCTGCCTAGAGCGTTAGCCCGGGTCAATGGTTTCATGAGGGGAATGTTTCCCAGGCCTTTAGCTTTATCCAGGTTAACTCATGCTTGTTGTGAAAAAGGTGAAGCACTTGGCTATGGGGAATCGCCGCAAATTTTTGGGCGATGTGGTAATCGCTGTCTCCCTGAAACTTCATGGTGCATATAAAATTATCGCAGATGCCAGATTCGACCCACATCGTGACCCAATCGAAAAGTTTTTCGGGATAACACACGAGGTCGCTGAAGAGCCAGTCGGTTTTTTCTCGAGACTCTTTGAACTTTTCTGGACTGAGGGAAAAGGCATCCCCTTTTTGAAAAGAGACCCCCGGCATTTCAGCTATTCTTTCGTCTAACAACGATCGATCGATGCTGAATACTTCAGCGCCCAATTTTGCCAGGACCCAGGTCCACCCTCCTGGGCTTGCTCCGACATCAATGCACAACTGACCAGCGTGAGGATGTTGCTGGGAAACCGTCAGCGCTTCCCATAACTTCAGGTAGGCCCGGTTCGGTGGGTTCTTCTTATCCTCAGCAAACTGTATTTCTCCATTTGGAAATGGACTCGAACAGTCGCTGGCAGCCAACACCGTCTCTCGATCCAGAAGAGTCCACGACCCCAGAGGGGATTGAGGAAGCCGTGTTGGAAACTGTAGAGGCTTTGCGGAGACATACGGTAGTTGTTCCTGAATCAGTTGGCCCCGTCGATGCAAGTGAAAGGAGTACAGGCTCCAGTTTCTTTGGAGAGATTTGAGTGTTTGGGCCGCGTCTGAAATCGACTGTATGGGTATCACGGTGGGATTACGCCAACAATTCTGCGCCCACAAGGGAGGTCTTTGAGGCAGACGATCCGTCAAGATCAACCTTCCATGCTGGGATTGAATCCCCTCAAGCTCGTTGGCGAGTTGATCCTGAAATCCTTCTGGAGCCAGATAGGCGTATTGTATGTTTGGTTTCATAGATTGTGATTATATCTGTCGTCGAAAAATACTGAATGGGTCTGTTGAATATTTCAGGTCAATGGCCCATAGGTGCTCTAGGAAAGGCGGCTCGCATCAGTGGGAGGGAATGTTCAAAAAAGCATGCCCTGAGTTTTACCGAAGGGTCGTCCAGCAAGGCCGCAGCCATTTTGACGCGCGGAGCGTACTCATAGTACGTGAGTGCGAGCGGCGCAAAGCGCCAAGTCTGCGAGCCCGAAGGTCAGGCAAAAGGGCGACTATGTCTGCGCGAGCCGCTTCGGCAATGCCAGGGAACGCCGCTGGCGGCTTTTTTCAACATTCCCTGAATGACTGATCCGATGATCCTTCACCTCGGAGAGGTCCAGCATCATAGTGATCGCGATATCTGTGGGGAGAGGCCATGCTATCAGACCTGATTGGTCGGCGTCTGTAGGGGGGCAAGAATTGACTTCAGGGCACCTCTAAAAACCAGGATTTTTTTGTGAGGGCAAGGAAGTTGCGCGCGGAAAACCGGAATGTATGGGCGAATACATGAGGGCGCACGGTGCGAAGAGCATCAAGTTTGTGCGCGCCGAAGGCTGTGAGCACGCAACTGACGCCGCCATCACGGAAAAGGACGGTTTTTAGAGGTGCCCTTACCTCACACCCCGTGATTCCTCATCATGAGGAAGACTAGAAGAATTTTAAAGTATGAAGTCAAGCCTTGGCCCCCTTACTATGAGTTACTCATGATGCTGACCTCAAGCGTCCAGACTCAATTATTAAAGAAGAACTGCAAGAGGAGGATGTGGATGAGCGTGTTGAACAACGATCCTCCATTCGTGTTGATCGCCTGGAGTTGGTAGTTCCATCAACACTCAGATGTTCGTTGATCTTCTTAGGGAATGTTGAAAAAAGGCCACCGGCCTTCGCCAGGGCTACGGCGGACAGGCCAACAGCGTTCTCTGGCTTTGCCGGAGCGGCTCGCACAGACATGTGGTCGCAATTTTGCCGCGCTGACGTACTGAGAGTACGCTTCGCGCGTCAAGCCTACTCTGCCGAAGTGGCTAGAAGGCCGGGAATGGCTGCGGCCTTTCCTTCGGTGTTGCTCAGGACAGGACTGGATAGATCCTTCGGAAAGGATAGGGGGTTTTTTGAACATTCCCGTATTGTGTTTTTCAGGTAAAAAGGAGGATGATGGTGGGGATGGTGCATCGAGTGACTACCCTGTAATGGAAGGAGGTTTGACGATGTTCAAATCGAGTCTATTCATGGGCGCTCTGTTTTGTTGTGTGTGTGTCTTTGGGTTCATTCCTCTCTCGTCGGCTCAAGGTGAGGAGTCTCAAGCCTCTTTTACCCTTTCTCCCAAAGTCGTGGCGGATTTTATTCACTCCGTCATTGAGGCTGATCGAACGTTGTACACGACTCACATTGTTGAGAGAATGGAAATGCATAAGGTGGTCACTGCCCAAGAATATTGGAAGCAGACCAAGACCCTTCCTCTTCCCGCCCAAATGCTCTTATTGTCTGGCTTGCAAGTAAAGCAGCAGGGCACGGGCCTGCAATTTCGATTAGCAGCGCTTCGGCCCATCTATGAAAAGAATGGGCCGACCACGGACTTTGAAAAAAAGGGGTTGGAGGCCGTCGCGAAAGATCCTAGCCAGCCGTACACGGGGATTATCAAGCGGGGAGACAAGAGCTTTTTTAAAGCCATCTATGCGGATAAGGCGGTCTCCATGGCCTGTGTGAATTGTCACAATGGACACATTCTCAGTTCAAAGCAGGACTATCGGCTGGATGATGTCATGGGGGGAATCGTGATTTCTTTTCCTTTGAATTGATGCGCCATTTCGGAATCGCCCTGGGTGATTGCCTTCTTCTGATCCACCCGGTGATGGCCGTCGAGGTTGAAATTTTGAAAAATTATGGCAGTATGGTGTGAGGGAAGTTGCTTCAAAGGGTAGGACCCAACGGGAAAACAATTCATAAGATCATGTGACGAGAGGTGAGATATTCGTGAAATTAGAAGTTGGTGATTTTATCATTGTCAAAAAGTTTAAAGCTTCTACAAGTCCGAGCCCACGGGCCAAAGATATCAGTCCTGCCACGCACGGCGATACCTATTCCTATCGCATCGACAAATATTGGAAAGTGGTTCAGGTGTTAGATGATGGCACGATCGAGATTGAAACCCGGGGAGGGAAACGGCATCACATAGATCGGCGCCATCTGGGATTTCGCAAAGCCAACCTGTTAGATCGCCTCTTTCATCGCAATCGTTTTTTTTGAACCTCTTCATCAATGCGGGCCAGGCGTGGAATTTGACAATCCCACGGCCTGACCCCCATATCCTGTCACCTTACGACGGACTTTCTTCCTCCTTATTATTGGTGTCCGTGGTGCTTTGGGTCTGCACAGAAGGTTTCTCCTCTCCATCACTGTTCCCCATGCCCTGATCTTCCTGTGTTCTTTTGACCAACGAGAAAGCCACCCGCCGGTTAGTCTTGGCGCAGGCGTCCGTGTCTTGCATGCAGGCCAGTGCAAATTCGCCCAAACTCACCGCATGCATGCGAGCCTTTGGTACGTCCAGGGTGGCGAGATAATCCTTCACCACTTCAGCTCGTTGTTTCCCAACTCTCAGATTGAATCCCGTCGAGCCTCGACCATCCGTATGGCCTTGGATGAGCACATCCCATTGTCCTGATTTCAACACCTCAGCATAGTTGGTGAGTTGGGTTTGGGCATCTTCCGGCAATTCGCCTTTATTGAAATCAAAGTGAATAGCACTCAAGGTGGGAATGGATTCTGGTATCTCGACCCCATTGGCCGATAGCTCTTGCTTTATCTGTGGTGAGTTGGTTGTGGTGCCAATGAGCATGGGCTTGGCTGGTTGCGAAGCCTCCGGCAGGTCACTAAAGCTGGCAATGGTGGGATCAAGCTTTTTTGCACGTTCTCGGATTTGTTGTGAACGAGCACGTTTCTGAGCGTCGGATAAGACGATGGGAGTTGATACGGAGCGGGTCGGTTGGACCTTTGCCAACTTTGTCTCAGGTTCTTTGAGAATCTGATACGTGAGAAAACAAATGGTGAGTACGGCAACAGTTGTAAGGCCTGCGAGAATGGCATCGGTACGGTGTAGCATTGTGACCTCCTTTGAGTGTAAGTGTTGTAAATGGGTGAGCTGGCGACGGATAACGAAGAGTCCTCCTTTCTGCATCTCAGGTGGCGGAACGCCGCCAGCTCGTACAACGAATAGAGCAATGCCCGTACCAAAATTTTGGAGGTCGAAACTATTGTAAAAACAATCGTTTAGAGCTTATGCGGGGAAAGGGTCGGTGCTGGACCTGTGCGGGGATAGATGAGGGTTCAATCATCCCCGCAACAAGTTCGCGGGGCTTGAGGCTTTCTTTGGGTTGAGATTGTCTTGTCAGTTTAGGGGTTGAAATATCTAAGTTCGGAGTAAGACATGATTTAATTGGGGTGTCGCCCTCGAACGACGAGTCACTTTTGTTTCGGCAAAAAGACCTCGTTACGCAGGGGCGAACCCCTGCATACAAAAAAATCTCTTCGCGCCTCACCTTCCTAAAATCTCAAGAAATGCTTGACTGGTGTGCAGTATTAGTACTCATTAAGAAATGAGTGAAGACTTTAAGCATCGTGGGTTGAAACGGCTGTTTGAGCGGGGCTCAACGCGTGGCTTGCCTGCGGAGCGTGGTCTCTAAAATTAGACGGATTTTGCATCAACTATCAGTGGCGAAAGCACTAGATGATCTGCGAGTGCCAGGTTGGAAGCTGCATGAATTATCAGGCAAACGAAAGGGCACATGGGCGGTATGGATCACTGGGAATTACTGAGTCACGTTTGAATTTGAGAATGGGTATGCCAGGAACGTGAATTATGAAGATTACCATTGAAGGAGATGAGGTATGACGATGCATAATCCCCTGCACCCAGGGGAAACTATTTTGGAAGATTGTATTAAAGCGGTTGGCTGGACAGTTACGGAAACCGCAAAGGCCTTAGGGCTCAGCCGAGCGATGCTGTCCCGCATTTGTCATGGTCATGCCCCGGTGACGCCAGATGTCGCGGTTCGCCTAGAGCGTGTCTTCCCTCCTTCCGCTGAAAGCTGGTTGGCTCTGCAGCAGAGCTATGATTTGTGGCAGGTTCGAAAGGAAAAGATTAAACGATTACGCAAGGCTCCCCGGGTAGCTCTTGCCGAGGCACGTCTATAAAGGTTTCTGAAGTACTTCCGATTTCTTGGGCCATTCTTTTGTTGAGAGTTTTGTAGCGCTTGTATTCTCTATCCCCAGTTCTTTTTATATCTGTCTCTTGATGGTCTTCATGCCTTCGTGCGCGGCGGAGCCGCAGCCCCGAATCGACTTTTCGGCGAGGGCTGTTTGAGCAGAGCGAGTTCCCTCGCCATCTTATTCGTGGCTGGGGCGGAGGGACCCCAGAGGGGCCGCGCACGGGCGGAAATGGTTTTGGGTCCTTTTGCCGAAACAAAAGGACCTCGTCGGCGGGGACGAAACCCCGCTCATAATCATTCATAAGCGAAGCGACACATTATTTTTTCCACCCCTCAACAGAACACCGATGTTTCTGTTGAGGCCCCCATCCCCCTTTGTTAGAATGCCTCAGTTATTTCTTCCGTAATCATTCAGGAGGTTTAGAACGTCGCACGTGCGTAAAGTGAAACTTCGCGAAGGGGTGGATTTGGCTAATCTCTATGGACCGCGGGATGTACATCTGCGGTTGATTGAAGATGGCCTTCACGTTCGGTTGTCGGCAAGAGGGGATGAAGTCACTCTTGAAGGGGAACCTGAAGCGGTTGGACGTGCAGAAATCCTCCTGGGTGAGCTCGCTGAACGAACAATGGGCCGGCGGCAATTAAAATCCGAAGACGTGACAAGGGCTCTCCACGCCACCGAAGTTGAAGCTCCTCCCAAGTCAGCCCGCCTCGATCCCACGCCTATCTTTACCCCTAAAGGGACCATAGTTGCCAAGACCCCGTCTCAGCATCTCTACATTGAAGCTATTCAAAAACATGACTTAGTCATTGGGATTGGTCCGGCGGGGACAGGTAAAACCTATTTGGCCATGGCCATGGCTCTGGGCGCGTTGACTCGCAAGGAAGTCAGTCGGATTGTGTTGGCGCGACCGGCGGTGGAGGCGGGTGAGCATTTGGGATTTTTGCCTGGAGATATGTTTGCCAAAGTCCATCCGTATTTGCGTCCACTCTATGACGCGTTGTATGGCATGATGGACGTTGATCGGGCCAATCGGTTGGTTGAACGAGGCGATATTGAAATGGCGCCATTGGCGTTTATGCGTGGGCGTACGCTGAATGATGCGTTTGTGATTTTAGACGAAGCCCAAAATGCGACGGCGGAACAAATGAAAATGTTTCTCACACGACTTGGGTATAACTCCAAGGCGGTGGTGACTGGGGATATCACTCAGGTGGACTTGCCGCCAGAACGTACCTCGGGGCTGATTCAAGTGACGGAAATCCTCAAATCGGTCGAGGGTATTAAATTTATTTATTTCCATGAGCAGGATATTGTGCGGCATCGATTAGTGCAGGATATCATTAAGGCCTATAATCAGCATGAGAATAGAGCTGGTCAGAATTAGACGCCTCATGATCTCAATCATCTTCGATTCTCCTACCTGAACATTCGAGATTACGGTTTTACAATCATTGAAATCACTCACTTGCAGAATGGTGTGACCCGTGCCAGTCTTTGTTCATAGCCGTGTTCGTCGTGTGTTGATTCGAGAAGCGGTCGTGTGTCGCGTCGTGCAGCAACTTTTGGCGTCGATTGGTGAAACCGCGTCAGAGATCAGTCTCGAATTCGTCGGCGATGTGCGCATGCGTCGTTTGAATCTAGAGTATCGTAAAAAAGACCGCACGACTGATGTGTTGGCCTTTGCCAGTCGAGAGGCCGGAGGCCCGCCATCGCCATTACTTGGTGATGTCGTGATTTCCGTTCCCATGGCCAGTCGCCAAGCCTTTTCGTTAGGGCACTCGCTTAACGAAGAGCTTGCTCGATTATTAATTCATGGACTCTTGCATGTTGTGGGATATGATCACGAGCGGAGCGAAGCTGAGGCTCAACGGATGCGTCGTAAGGAACAGGCACTTTTGGCCACTCTCAAACCCTTCCCAAAGTTGGCTGTGAGGACGTAATGCGTGAAGCGTGATGAGTAAAGAAGGGAAAACGACGGATGGGTTGAAAACCCATAAGGATTTAGATGCTTGGAATAAGGCGATGGAACTTGTGGAATCTGTTTATGCCATAACGTCCAAGTATCCCAAAGAGGAAACGTATGGATTAACGTTACAGATAAGGCGGTCGGCCATTTCGATTCCTAGTAACATTGCAGAGGGCGCCGCAAGAAATTCTAAAAAAGAATTTATTCAATATTTGCATATCGCTTTGGGATCTCTTGCTGAACTTGACACACAACTCATATTGGGCGATCGATTGAAATTTAGTGAAAACAACCAAGAGTTGAGCCAAGTTGCTCAGTTAAGGCAAATTCTCTTGGGCCTCTTACGACATTTGAAAGGGAAACTCGCTGAGAGTGAATAACCTTTTGTTTATCCACGCATCACGCTTTACGCATTACGGATAACGATTCCATGGGATGGTTTGACCGGTTAAAAGACGGATTGGTGAAGACCAGTAAAAACGTACACCGTTCGCTTATGCAGTTGGTTGGGCAGGGGCATGATCCTGCCGTCCTTGAAGAAGTCGAGGCCGCCTTGTTGGGCGCGGATGTGGGAGTGCGTGCGGTAGACCGTCTGATGGGGCGTTTGCGAGATGAGGTTGGAGGGGATCCCATCCAAATACTCCGAAAGACCTTGATCGAGATTTTGGCCCCGGCTCAATCAGATTCAATAGAGGCCATCATTCGCTCAGGCCCCAAACCGTTTGTGATTCTTGCGGTGGGAGTGAATGGTGTTGGAAAAACTACGAGCATGGCCAAGCTCGCCAGTCGGTTGAAGCGTCAAGGGTTGGTCCCGTTACTTGTGGCTGCTGATACGTTTCGGGCAGCGGCTATTGAACAATTGGAGATTTGGGGCAATCGCATTGGTGCGGATGTGATCAAGCATCGGCAAGGTGCCGATCCGTCGGCGGTGGTGTTTGATGGCATCGCCGCGGCCAAGGCTCGCGGGATCGATGTGGTGCTCATTGATACGGCTGGCCGTTTGCACACGAAGATCAATTTGATGGATGAGTTAAAGAAGATGAAGCGCGTGATCGATCGCGAAATGCCGGGTGCTCCACATGAAATTTTGCTCACGTTGGATGGCACGATTGGCCAAAATGCCCTGGCCCAAGCCAAACAATTTCATGAGGCCATTGGCGTGACGGGGTTAGCCTTGACTAAGCTTGATGGGACGTCCAAGGGCGGTGTCGTGGTGGCGATTGCGGAAGAACTTTCGATTCCTGTGCGCCTCATCGGGGTAGGTGAACAGGAAGAGGATCTTCAAGATTTTCATGCAGAAGAATTTGCGGACGCATTGCTGGGAGTCAATGAATAATGACGCGATATATTGTGGCGATTGGATACGGCGTCCTGGTCTGGGTCGGCATGGGCTTGTCGTGTCATGCTTCGGAATTAAACATTCAACACCATGATTTAGTGGTGGAACTTGATCCATCAACCCATACGATTGCAGCACAAGATACCATTCAATTAGTTGGATTGCCGAAGGATGACTCGGTGATCCATTTGAGTTTGAACCCTGATTTGGAAATTGAAGAAGTGTTCGTGGGTGGAGGCCCACTCGAGTATTGGGAAGAGGCGTTGCACACGTCAAAGAGACATCAGGGATCTGATGAAATATCTGTGACGCGGACCGTTGAAATTCGACTGCCATCTCTTCCAGATAATCGTGAGGCCCTCAGCTTGCGTATTTTGTATCGTGGCGAAATCAACGACCCCCCCCGTGCAGCACCGAGTTTGCGCTTTGTGCGACCGGATAAAACGATGGGTCATATCGGTGAAGAAGGCGTGTACCTGACATCAGAAACTTCATGGTATCCCGACGTCCCCGGATCCTTGGCCACGTTTCATGTCACCGTCACACTCCCCAACGATTGGCGGGCTGTGACCCATGGCCGGGAAATGTCCTATGAGCAACAAGGTCAGACATCCATCGCAGAATGGCGGACTCAGGCAAATACCGAAGCGTTGACGCTGGCCGCGAATCGATTTGTGAAGCAGAAGCGAGCATGGCAGGGTATTGAGCTGGCGACGTACTTGTTTCCTGAGGACGATCATTTGGCATCGCAATATTTAGACGCCATAGCTCGGTATTTGGATGTGTACACGGAGATCTTGGGGCCCTATCCCTTCCCACAGTTCGCGGTCGTGGAAAATTTTTTCCCCAGCGGGTTGGGACTGCCGTCGTTTACGCTTTTGGGCAGCGGTGTCATCAAACGAGGCTACACGCAACCCTATTCACTTGGTCATGAAATCGTGCATTCATGGATTGGGAATTCCGTGTTGAATCGTTTGGAGACGGGGAATTGGGTCGAAGGCCTGACCACCTATTTAGCCAATTACTATTACGAAGAACGATTTGATGGGCAGAAAAAAGCTGTGGCTCATCGTCGCCGCATGATGGTGGAATATAGCCTATATAGTCAGCCGGACGATGACTACGCGGTGGTGAAATTTCACCATAAAGAAAATCGATTGGACAATGCCATCGGGTATCAAAAGACCGCGATGATTTTTCATATGTTGCGAAAACAGATTGGCGATCGTGCGTTTTTTCAAGGCGTGCGTCAGTTGGTGGCTGAGTATACGGGAGGGTATGCTGGATGGCCTCAGTTGCAGCGCGTGTTTGAGGACACCGCAAGAACGGACCTCTCCTGGTTTTTTACGCAATGGGTAGAACGGCCAGGCGCCCCGATGCTTGCGATTCAAGAGGCGCAGGTTCAACCTGATGAGCGAGAGGGGTTTTGGATTCGTCTTCGGATGTCTCAGACCGGGACGGCATATCGGTTGCAAGTTCCCGTGAGCATTCAATTGGATCACGCTGAAGACTATCATGCGATGCTGGACCTTCGAGCGACGAATCAATTGATGTCGGTGTGGGTTCCCACCAAGCCACTTCGTTTGACGATCGATCCAGATTTTGAAGCCTTTCGCCGTCTGACGCGTGCTCAAATATCTCCGATGTTGAACTTGTGGGTGACGGATCAACAGCGTGCGGTATCTGTGCCAACAGTCGAGGGTGATCAGGCCGTCTTTCAAGCAGCGCTTGATCGCATTCGATCACAAGAGGATGATGTGGTCTGGATGGAGGGCTCGGATGGAACGAAAAAACCTCAATCCGTGTTGGCGTTTGGTGGGCCGAGACAGAATGCCGTGACGGCAGAGGTGCTACGCTGGTGTGGGTCGCGTGTGACTCTCCATGATCAAGAGATCACCATTGAAGGCGAAACCTTTTCGGGGGAACATACGGCCGTCCTTCTGAGCTGCGCGAATCCGAAAGATCCCGATCATGTAGGGACGGTATTTTTTGGGCTGACCTCGGAGGCGGCGAAACCTGTGGCACGGCTGCTCTTTTTTTATGGATGGGATAGTTATCTGGTGTATCAACATGGAAAGGTGGTTGCACGCGGTTCCTTTGTGCCCGAGGCACAGGAGCTCACCGTTGATTTAGGGCCTGTGGAACCATAACTTGAATACCTCGCATCCCATCTTCGGGCCATCTTTGAACGCGCCTCAATCGAAAACTCCTCAACATAGGTATGCTATGCTTCGGGGTTTTCTCAATCGTTCCGTCCAAATCCGACCCAAATCTGGGCACGATGTTGTCCAAGTTATGATTTCACAGGCCCTTAGAAGCCGCTTGAGGAGATGTATGAAGATCAATAAGGGGAAGTTAGGCGTGGGATTGCTGGTCGTGGGGTGTGTGGTATTGGCCTCGTGGTCTCATAAGGTTCTTGCAGCTGAATCTAAGGCGAGTGGCACTCCAGCCGATAAACAGGGCGTGGAACGGCATTTGACGAACATCACACAACTGACGGTGGGTGGAAAAAATGCAGAAGCCTATTTTTCATTCGACGGGGATCGCCTCATATTTCAATCAACGAAGGACCCGGCCAGTGGAACGATACAAGAATGTTATCAGATGTATATTATGGATCTAAAAGGCGAAAACGCCTATCGCGTAAGCACGGGGTATGGCGAAACCACCTGTGGTTTTTTCTATCAGGGAGGGCGGCGGGTCCTCTTTTCATCCACCCATGCGGCAGACTTGAAATGTCCACCTAAGCCTGAACGGACCGAGCGCTATCGATGGCCTCTGGATGATCATGACATATATTCAGTGAGACTCGATGGCCGAGAAATGCAACGAATGACGTCGACGGCGGGATATGATGCTGAAGCTACCATTTCCCCCAATGGACGCAAGATTGTCTTTACATCGGTCAGAGATGGCGATCTTGATCTCTATTCCATGAATAATGATGGAACGGGGGTTAAACGGTTGACCACTGAGGTCGGCTACGATGGCGGCGCATTTTTTTCACCTGACAATAAACGGATCGTCTATCGCGCACAGCATCCTCAAACACCTGAAGCGCTCAAAGCTTACAAAGATCTTTTGGCCAAAAACTTAGTGGAGCCTGGCAACCTCGAAATTTATGTCATGAATGCGGACGGGTCGGAGAAGCGGGCAGTGACATCAAATGGTGCCTCAAACTTCGCACCGTATTTTCATTTTGATGGACGACGAATTATTTTTTCGTCAAATTTATCCAATCCTCCAGACCACAAGGGACGCCCTGCCTTTCAATTGCACCTTGTCGATGATGATGGGTCTGTCACGGACCAGATTACATTTGAGGGCCACTTCAACAGTTTTCCCATGTTTTCCCCCGACGGTAAAAAGCTCGTATGGGTTTCAGATCGCAACGCGACCACCCGCGGTGAGTTCAACGTGTTCCTTGCGGACTGGGTGCCGTAAAAATTGCGTATTTCTTTTGAGGTAAACTGCGTTGCAGTGCCTCTTGTGTAGCTGCAGCATCTCATGCTGCCTCTTCCGGGCGTCATCAACCCTTGGTGCCTGAGGAGAAGGCACGATAAGATCGTGCAGCTACACAAGAATGCTTGCAGGAAGAAGGGGAGGCAGGGACAAGAAATTCCATGAAACCAGACTTGGATGGCGGTAGGAGTAACCCTATGTTTTCGGTATGGTCGGATTTCTATTGCTCAGCTACAACCGACGGAATAAGCACCTGGCACGAACGCTTCGAAAAACCATGACTGATGCTGAACTCATGTTAGGGAGTCGATTGCGACGGAAACAAATCCAGAACGGGAATGTTGAAAAAAGCCGCCAGCGGCGTTCCCTGGCATTGCCGAAGCGGTTCGCGCAGACATAGTCGCCCTTTTGCCTGACCTTCGGGCTCGCAGACTTGGCGCTTTGCGCCGCTCGCGCTCACGTACTGGGAGTACGCTCCGCGCGTCAAAATGGCTGCGGCCTTGCTGGACCTGCCTTCGCCGAAGCGGCTTCGCGCAGGCAGGCGAACCCTTCGGTAAGACTCAGGCCATGCTTTTTCGAACATTCCCTCGCACTGATGCTACTTGTCTAATCTGAAGCATCTATGGGTCCCGAATATGAAATATTCAACAGGCCCAGAACGTACAATTCTACAGGCAAAAATGTGTTGGGGATTTTATTGTAGACTTCTATGCCCCGAAGGTTCAGCTTGTCATTGAAATTGATGGATCACAACATTTCGAAATATCTAATCAGAAAAATGATCAGCGGCGTGAGGCGATTCTCAATCGCGAAGGATTGCAAGTCCTTCGATTCCACAACGGCCAGGTGTTACAAGAAATTGAAAGTGTAATGGAAGCCATTGACCAAACAGTGACATCGCAATTAGCCCAAACCTCTTTGTGAATGAAAAGTGCTAAATCCCCCTCAGTCCCCCTTTTACAAAGGGGGAGGTTAAAACGCTCCTCCTTCTGTTGTAGGTAAAGGGTGCGGAGTTGCCAGGATTTTTTGATGAGCAAAATGTCGGGTGTTTCTACACCTTAGGGTAAAATGAGTGAGTCGTGACTCGATTCAAAGCATTCACCATTGTTTCTCTCTCCTGCCTGGTATTTTTTGTGTCCGTGTATGCCTTGTCTCGGCTGGATTATCAAGCGGTGTTGTTTGTGCGGTCGCTTCAGGATCCCTTCATCGAACAGATAGGAAATGTTGGCAATCGCCTTGGTGATGGTGTGACCTTGGTGCTGATCGGCATCGGGTTTCTCCTTGTTGGATACCTGTGGAACAAAGATGTCTTTCGTCAAGCAGCCATCGATAGCTTTGTGGCGCATGCGGTGGTGGGTATTGCCGTGCAAATTCCTAAGCATGTGATTGGACGTCCGCGTCCTCGATGGACCCACCAAGATGCCTTTGGCTATGGGCCTTCCTTTCAGGGAGGTCTCGATGCCTTTCCTTCTGGTCATTCTGCTGCGTCATTTGCTGTCGCCGCCGTGTTTGCTCGTTATTTTCCTTCGATGGCCTGGGTGTGGTATGGCGCGGCGTCATTTGTTGCCATGAGCCGCTTTTTTCGCGGTTCCCATTTTCCCACCGATGTAATTGTTGGGGCTGTGTTGGGTTACCTCGTCGGGTATGTCTGCGCGCGACCCTATAAAGAATGGCGGCAATCGTTATACCAAGCGCTTCCTCAGGGATTGCCTCTCTTGATTGGGGGGCTCGCGGTATTTTGGATTACGTTTCGACCGTCTCTTTCTGGAGGCTTGGCCGCAGGCATGGATTGGCTAGGCCTATTCATGTTGTTTGGGGGCATTGCTGTTCGCTGGAATCTTCTTTGGAATAATCTCCATGCTCCGCCTACGTTCAATGTCGCCATGTTTCAATGCACATTGGTGATTGGGTTAGGGCTCGCACTCACCACGCATTCTCTATTGGTAGTGGTGTTAGCTATTTTGGCTGGCCTGGTGTGGTGGATCCAGTTTTTTGGCCAACAGGAAGACGTGGATCAGCCATTGTTGGCAAGGGAAATTTTTCTAAGTTTTTTTCTGGTTGGCGTGATGGTGATGTTTCGAGGCTTAAATGGACTTATTCCTTTGCAGTAGGGTGCCTCGTCATGCGTAAGGGGTGATGCGTGAACCGTGAAGCGTTATGCGTGAGGCGTAAAGCGTGAAGAGAAATTTTACTCATCTTCGCTGAACCCTACGACTGTAGGGCTGTGGCTCCCAATCATTACTATTCACGCTTTACGCCTCACGCATAACGCTTCACGTTCTTCAACGGACCAGCGTTTCACTCGACAGCAGGACCCATCCGTCTTGTTGCTGGACGGGCTTAAATTGAGAAATCGGATGGGGAAGACGAGGCTGACGGTTTGATTGAAGGATGACCATGAGGTGTCCCTTACTCTTGACATGAGGGGTAAAGAGTTCATCTTCACCTGGGCTAATAAAGTACACCTTTCGTTTTGCATAAAATGCTAACGAAGGACGTTTTCGTCCAAACTGAACGAGTGCATCGTTGGGTCCAAGGGTCTCCCCGGCGAGGGTGGCGAGCTCTTGTGGTGGACTGATGAAATATTTTCCATAATGGGGCAGGGTGAAGACTAGGACAATAAGCAGCAAGACCACGATCGCACCAGACATGATCCAAAACGCTTGAGGTCGTTTGGTGTCATGCCACACAAAGTGACGAAACAGCACGACACTGACAAAGACTCCTGCCCCCAACACCAAAGGGGTGATCCCCACTTCCACCGTTTGCGCCACTGGAAATTCTAGTGCAATTTTTTGTTGAAAATATTCATAAATAGCCGGGAGTGAGACCAGGACAATGCTGAGAAGGTACCCGGTGACGAGAATAATTCGAACGGATAATTTGAGGCCTGAGGGTGATTTCTCAGATAAACAACGAGACCAAAATACGGCGACCAGCAAGGATGCTGCAGGGAACAACGGGAGGATATAATGTGGGAGCCGTGTGGCTGAAATTGTGAAGAACACCAGAATGCCCAGTATCCAGAGGGTGGAAAATAATAACAGGCCTTCTTCTCCCTTGGGATTCTTTTCTCCAGATCGAAACAACTTCCATTCTTTCAACGATTGATACACCGTGACAGGAAGAAATCCACTCCACGGAAAAAACCCAACAAGCAGAACAGGAAGATAAAAGAACAACGTGCCTCCATGGCCTTCCATGGGATTCGCAAATCTCCCCGTGGTATTGGCGTGAGCGGCTGCGGCATAGTCTGCGCCATGAATCGCAAACATGGCGAGATACCATGGTGCGGCAATGGCGATGAATAACATCCAGCCGACAAGTGGCTTGCCTTTGGCAAAATAGATTTTCCACTGGCGGGTGAGCGTGAGATAGGGAATCACGGCGAGCAGGGGAATGATAATGCCCACTGGCCCTTTCGCGAGCATGGCCAGGGCCATGCCAATATAAAATAGCCAGAGAAAATGCCGATCTCGACCGTCTTCCCGAAATCCTACCCAGAAGCTATACGTGGCTAATGTGGTAAAAAACACGAGCTCTGGGTCAGTCATGACCATGCGATGAAGACCGACGAATTCGGCGTTGAGCAAGAGAATGAGTGCTCCACCAAAGGCGATGGTGGGACCAAGGAATCGATTCAAGAAAAAGTATTGAAGAAAGAGCAGGCCGAGTCCAAACATTGCGGAAGGTAATCGAGCCGTGAATTCATTCTCCCCAAATAAGGCATAGGTGCTTGCAAGGACCCAATAGACAAACGCGGGTTTGGCATAGCGCGGCTCATAGTTCAGCGTGGGAGAAATCCAATCCCCGGATTCGAGCATTTCTCGTCCGGCTTCGGCATTACTGCCTTCGTCGCGATCGGTGAGACCGATGTCTCCCAACCCTACGAAAAGTAATAGACTCCCGACGAGGAGCAGCAAAAACAAATGGAGGGTTCTGGTAGAAAACGGTTGAGCGGGGGATGGGGTTGGTCTGGACTGATCAGCCACTGGCGGTTCGCTTTCGATAGATCAGCATCAAATTTCGCAGATAGACAAAGGACCCAATGCTTTGTCCGGCAATAAACACCGGATCTCGGCGATGGATGGCATAGGCCAACACAATGAGGCCGCCAAACAGGCTCATGTACCAAAAGGCAATGGGCATCTGGCTTTCGGCTTTTCGTTCGGAGGCAATCCACTGGATAATCCAGCGAGAGAAAAACAGACTTTGCCCGAAAAACCCAATGCCAAGCCAGAGGCTTTCTAGCAGGGTTAAACTGGCAAAGTAGGCGTTGATGTCAGAAAGAAATTCGCTCATTGATTTTTCAAAGGTTGCCGTCCCACTTGAGAACGGAGAGGTAGATGTACCTCACTCTTCAGTTCTTTGTCGAGGGGAACGCACGTATGGTGTTGGAGTGTGTCATTGGGGGGCTTGAGAATCGGAGTTATCTGGGTGAGTTGGTGTCTCCACAATTTTGTATCGAAAGCACCGAGTTTGCATCCACTTGACGGCGATGAGGTCATACAGTCCCGCAAAGAGCCGATTGCCAATGCCGTATTTGGAATGCCCATGGGCTCGTGGAAAATGTTGCACAAGGACTTCGGTGACGGAAAACCCATGCATTTTGGCAAGTGCTGGAAAAAAGCGATGCATGTTGTGAAACAAGGCCATTCGCTCAATGACACTTCGCCGAAAGATTTTCAGTGAACAGCCAGTATCGTGAATGCCATCATGAGTGACGGCGTTCCGAATCAGGTAGGCGGTGCGTGACGAAATTTGCCGAATGATATTGTCTAGGCGCTTCTGTCGGCGGCCACACACCAGATCGTATTCCTTGGTGAATGGGAGCAGCTTGGTCAAGTCCGCTGGATCATATTGAAGGTCGCCATCCAGCGTGGCAATGAGTTCACCTTTGGCATGACGAAACCCTGCATCAAAGGCTGCGGTTTGTCCGTGGTTGCGATCAAAATGAAGCACGCGTACTTCAGGGGTCTGCTGGCGAATTTCATCGAGCAATTGTGAACTGCCATCCGTACTCCCATCATCCACGTACACAATTTCAAAGGGTGCAGTGTGTGACTGCTCAAGACTCCCTAATACTTTGGTGAGTTGATTGGTCAACGGATGAAGATTGTCTCGCTCATCCTTGATAGGGATAACAATGGAAATCCACGGGGTGCCGACAGCCGTCATGAGGTTCTGCTACTTTCGAATGGCAACATGAATATCCCTGCGTCAGACAATAGGACTGTGGAATGCTCGATCGCGGAAGGCAAGTGTTGTGAGAAATTGCGTGGGCATCTTACTCAATCCACAAAACAAGGGTCAAACGATCGGAGACTTGTGACAAAGCGAGTCGCCGACCTAGGGAAAAAATAGATACCCACCACGGGTTTTTATTTTTGTAGCTGCGCCATCTCACCTGCCTTCGCCGGAGCGGCTTCGCGCAGGCAGGTGGCGTCTTTTGCCTTTTCTTGTGTAGCTGCACGATCTCACCAGCCTCCGCCGAAGCGGCTTCGCGCAGGCAGGTCGTGCCCTCTTCGGGCGCATCAATTGCCACTGCCGCCAGGAAGAGGCAGCGTGAGACGCTGCAGCTACAGGGCCACTCTTTTGTAGCTGCGCCATCTCATGGCGCCCTCTTCCACACGGCAATAGCCAATGAT
>JAQBUF010000081.1 GCA_027623995.1 Nitrospirota bacterium | reverse complement strand
CTGGTGATGTTCCCGGCTGAAAAACCGACTGGCTGAAAGAGAATCGCTCAATTTAGGTTAAAGTATAACGCCGCGCTCATTAAAAGGAGACGTTACCCTTTACTATCGCTCCTCGGTCGCCCTTGCGGCCGATATTGAAACCCACGACCCGCCTGCTTCTCCAGCTTCTTTAGGAAACGATCACTGCCACAGGGTAAGCCTTTTTCGATATTGCGTCGGATCACGCCCAGCTGTTCCGGCTCATCCCCTTCCGCTAACCAGGACGACCAATCGCCTACCGCTTGAAACTGGGTCCACCACCGCGCTTTGGTGGTAAGCACCGGATCGTCCCGTAATTGACAATGCGCCGCAGCACTGGACCAAGGATAGCGTTGGGCCTTGCGCACAATCCCGGCGCGAACCGGATTCCGTTCCACATACCGGATCGTGGCCCACAGATACGACTCATCCAGCGGAGCTGAAAAATACCGCCCCTGCCACACATGGCCTTTCTGACTTCGCTGTCGATTAAAGCGTTGCGCATAGCGCATATGTAAAGGCTTCAGAACACGTTGGAGACCGTCCTCGTCGGTAGGCACCGCCACCAGGTGAATGTGATTGCTCATCAAACAATAGGCCAGAATATCCACGCCGTGCTGTTGACAATAGTCCTCCAACCACGCCAGGTAGGTTTCCCGATCATCGTTGGTCAAAAAGATATCTTCCCGGCGGTTCCCACGCTGGGTAATGTGATGAGGCACCTTGGCAAAAACGGTTCGAGCGAGACGTGGCATAGGCGAACTCTATCATATCTTTATAAAAAAGGGTAGCGTCCCCTTTTTCGTCCCCTTTTTAACTTTTCTCCCCTCGAGTTTACGAGCGTCGGAGTTAAGCACCTTGTTCGGCTTTTTCATCCTTCCTCATCAGGAAACATGTTCATTGCGCCATGAACCACGGCAATGACGTCTATTTGATCTGCTTTAATGTGATAGATAATTCTGTATGGACCGAAAAACACTTCTCTGATTTGATCGACATCGTATTCTGGTACTTGGCGACCTGACTGGGGAAACATGTCGATTTGCTTTGTTCTCTTTGTGATTCGATCCACTGTGCGCAAGGCGTAGACCTTTGAGTCCTGTGTAATGTGCGCATAGATGGCATCCAAATGTGCCTCGGCTGTCTCCGTCCAATGAATTTTCATTCGGGTAGACTGTATTTCTTCCTAATTTCTGACACATCCTTTGTTCTGCCCGACCTGCTATCGTCAAGGCCTTTTTCGATGGCTTCACGCACATATATTTCGTGCATCAGGTCATCCCACGTTGCATTGGGCGGCAATTGATCTACCAATTTGTGTGCATCTTCCTTTCTTACTACGTTAGACATCTCTTACCTCCACGTAAATTGTCACCTGTCAGATTCTCTATATTGTGCCGAACGCCGCAAATAAACGGCGCCGTTTTTTCCCGTCCGTTTCATTTGCTTGTTATGCCATTATTGACGTACTACAGGATGAAGCTCGTAGATTCGCCCATATTGAGCCGCCGATTCCAGATCTCCCTGCCGAAGAGCATCTTTTACATCATCCAATTTATAGGCATCTTCAATACTCAGATAAGGAGACCAACCTATGTTATCTTCAATCAGGGTAACTTCGACCTCAGCCACATACTGGCCTTCATGAACATACTTGGACTTCGTTCGCCGTTTCATAGCTATTGCCTCCGTGTAAATGTCTGATCCCACCGCGACGGATCCGGCCGATAGGCCGTTACCAGAACCGCAGGAGTATCATAACCTTGGGGGATACCCCATACAACATGAATAGGTGCGCCTATTCGATCCTTCTGTAAGATGAGAACACATGGTCCCTTTGGATAGTCTGGGTATTCCTCGACAACCACTATTTCGTGAATGCCACTGAGTATTTCTTTCACGGCCAATCCATCATCGGCCAATTCATCATATCCGTGTTCGGATACTCGAACTTCTCCAGCACGGATCAATACACACACTTGTTCAACGAACTCACTCAAAACCTACTCTCCATTACAAAAACATGATTCCCAAGGCATAACTATAGAATATCTGGTTCTGTATAAGATCCCACATGAGTGGTGCTACAGTATAAGCCCTTTGAAATCGTGAGACAATAAAACAGTGTAACCCATTGTCAAAGAAAGTCTTTGTGGTCTTACCACGAAGTGTCCGTCTTTTTCTGGGATCTTATATGGTGCCGTACAAGCCCCTGCCGACTCATAGCGAATCGACGGAACTCCGCACTCCCTTACCCCCTCGGTTCAACACCGGAAAAAGGGTAACGTCCCCTTTTTGGAAAAAGGGTAACGTCCCCTTTTTTCCCATTTTTATGGCTAGGATATCCACGCCGTGCTACTGGCAATATTCCTCCAACCACGCCAGGTAGGTTTCCCGATCGTCATTGGTCAAAAAGATATCTTCCCGGCGGTTACCTCGCTGGGTAATGTGATGAGGCACTTTGGCAAAGACGGTTCGAGCGAGACGAGGCATAGGCGGACTCTATCATACCTAAATAAAAAAGGGTAACGTCCCCTTTTTATTGACCTCCAATGAGAGACGATCCACCGCCAAGGTATCCCCGTGACGTTTCGTCAATTCCAGAATTTGCACACAAAGATTTTCTTCAGGATTCATGCGGTCGGTCTCTCATCAGGGCTTGGTCATCACTAGGAGGCCGATTCTAGGTTGCGTAGAAAATTTATATCAAATCAATTAGTTCGGGTTGCCCTTGTTAGATCAATCAATGCAATTTTCTGTTCAAAAAAAACGGGATTGACCCACCCCTTGGTGAGTCAACCCCTTTTTGGGAAGCTATATGGCTTTAACTAACACGGCATTGTGGACTAATCGATACCCACCAGTTTTGGGTTACGCTTCAATTTCGGTCATTACCGCGTACTGATATTTGAATACGGCACAGAGCCCGATGAAGGGAACGAACGAATAGAGGAGCTGGAGAATGGTTGAAAGACCACTTTGCGCCAGGTATTTCCCTGAGCGGCCTCAAAACGCAACGTTTCTTCTTGATTGCTGGTGAGTATCAGGTTGCCCGCTCCCTTAAAAATTGACAACATTACTCCCTCTTCCTTATCACGGTGGCCCAAACCAATCATTGGTTCCCAATAGGGGCCTTGATTCCTCACGGACATCACGGAATAACTTTTCCCCATGCCGCCCATCACTTTAATGGAAGGTTGATTTTCCGTAATAAAATGTAAATCAATCCGATTCATTTCATTGCGTCCCATGGAAAATTTGGGAAGGCCATAGGAATCCGTGGTCAACTTGGCTACCACTTCATCCTTCTGGTTAAACAAGGTCAGTTGTTTGACCGCGATTGAGTCAGCCACCAGCGTTCGTTGAGATTCTTCGGCTTCGACATTGACGCCCACCATCAGCAACTGAAACACTGCGGCTCCAACAAACCCACCAATAAGTGAAAGGCCCGGGATACCTAACCATTGATTTTTCATAACCACGTCTCCTTCAAGGTGTATAACATTGACCATTCCTTTCTCGGTTCACGCCCAATGATTCTTGCATGACCGTAGACAATACGAGTACACCCAGTATTCCTGCGTTTCATTACTAGCTAGTAATCGCTAGCGGTGATTAACAGACAATGTTCCTCAACAGGTGGAGACCCCTAAACAATGGCCAATAAAGATCATCTTTCGTATCTCAAGCTAGGACGAGTTGCCTGGGAGACCTTTCGGAAAGAACATCCTTCGACCCATCCTGATCTATCGAGTGCGAATCTGTCGGGGTGGGATTTAACAGGAATCGACTTGTCTGGAGCGAATATGATGGATGTCAACCTTAGCCAGGCCAATCTTTCCCATGCGATCCTGACGGGGGCCAATTTAGCAGAAGCCAATTTACTTGAAACCAACTTGAGTCATGCGGTTCTCAAGCAGGCCAATTTAAGTGAGGTCGATGGCGTCAGCATGAACGCTTGCGAAGCCGACTTCTCTCATACCTCCTTGACGAAAGGAGACCTGTCAAAGGGAATCTTCACTGGTGCCAATTTCTCCAATGCCAATCTGCATTACATTAATTTTCAAGGTGCGGACCTGAACCACGCCAACCTTCAAAGCACCAAGCTTCGGGAGGCAAATCTCAATGGGGCCACACTCATTGAGGCCGATTTACACCAAGCAGACCTCTCCCAGTCTTCGTTAATCCACGCCAACCTGACCGGTGCCAATCTCTCGGAAACAGCACTGGTAGGAACGAACCTTCAAGGTTCATGCTTACACAATGTGTTGCACCTTACTGAAGTTCGGTTAGCGAAAGCCAAAACCCTCAGGCAGACCACAATGGATCCCCCTCTCCTTGAACTCATGAGAATGAGATATCCAGCACTGCTTAAAAATTAGCCATCCCCTGTAGCTGCAGCATCTTATGCTGCCTCCCCCGCGTGCAAGAGGTGCCATGAGATGGCGCAGCTACAACAAACTTTCGCGCAGACAGCTCAGGCCAGTTTCATCATGCATGGGTGGATCACAGGGCCATGAAACACTATTTTAGAAAATGAGGCTGCATCAGGTTCTAGTACGCCTGAAGGATGCAAACGGGAATAAGCAGAAAAGATTGGGCGGTTATAACCGACCAGGAAAGGTCAGTTCGGATATGCCTGATTTATCTAAATGACCTTTGCCGAGTTCAGTAAGACATTGATATTGTTCACAGGTCGCCTTGGCGACGGGTAAGTCCACCCCGACTTCTTCTGCTAACGCTAAGGCAATACGGGAATCCTTCGCCGCATGTTCAGCAGAAAAATAGCATTCATGATCACGGGCTTCCATATCCAGACCATCAGTTTCCAACACACGCGAAGCCGCTCCAGTGTGAGAAAAAATTTCACGTAACATTCCAACATCAATACCAAGGGCAGCTCCTAAACCTAAACCTTCAGCCAAAGCGACTGTGTTGGCATTCATCACCATATTCACCAAGGCCTTAACTTTTGCAGCTTCTCCAAAAGGACCGACATATCGAAGTGCCGCGCTCAACGACTCAAGGAGCGGTTGAACCTGCGCAAACACCTCTCGCTTTCCCCCACACATCAGATATAAGGTTCCCTCTCGGGCCTGCGTGATACTACTGGCCATACAGGCTTCAATTGATTCACCGCCTCGACTAGAGACTAATCGATCAACTTCAAGATGAATGTGGGGTGACACCGTGGCACAGTTAATGAAAATGCGACCTTGGGCATGTTGCAACAGGCTAGACGTTGCCTCTTCATCAAATATAGCCCTCATGGCCGAATCATCGGTCACCACCGTGAATATAATATCTGCACGTTCCGCAACACTAGCTGGGCTTGAACATACCTCTCCCCCCAATTCCTGAGCCAAGGAATCAGCTTTGGCGCCATCGCTATCATAAATCGCCACGAGGGTATGACCTACATCCTTAAGGCGCCTGGCCATATTGGCACCCATTTTCCCGACACCAACAAAGCCAATCCGCGTATCTGTTGTAGTCATGAAGATTCTTTACCTTTCAGCACATGGGTGAAGAGTGATTGCCCTGCTATTTTGCGAAATCAACGCCATCAAAGCAATAGACGTAATACCCACTACCCCCAAGAATATCCGAAATGTAGCAAGAAGCCTGTGAATGCGCCGATAACCGTCCTGACAGGATTGAGAATCCATCTCTCACTTAAACTTACTGACCATTGCCCATGAAGTGTGTACGCCCTACATCCATGAAGCCCAACAGCATATGAGGCGGCTTGAGGGAAAACATTGGCTTGATACCCCATCGGTAGAACCCAGAGTCACTATTCAGTTGCCCGAACCTGGGAAAATCACGTTACACCTTCGAGTACCATCGCCAGCACATCGAACATCTCGCACAGAACAAACCATCCTGATGCAATTTGTGTCATCTTTTTATGACTCAGCATCCCCACTGCCTACCCCATAAGCACCATGGCCCCCAACTCCACTTTTGCAAGCCCATTAGGCCAACACGCTAAAAGACGGGGGTAAAAAAGCGACGACTCTGAGCTTAAGATTCATCGTCTCGGCACCGATCATTTTCCATACAGGCACATGCAATTGGGACTCTAGACTCATGATCAAATCCCCCTCCCATTCAGATGACCTCACCGGCCATCGATGAGATCGAGAAACCCCATTTGCTTCACCACAGGGCCTGATCCTTCCGTGGAAACATTCTGAGCTATCAACGTTTGGCTCAGCACATTTCAGAACTATTTCAATGCTGGTTTATGTCTTTATGAAAAAAAAGGACCAATAACAAGTATGGGTATGCTTATTGTCAGCGTGCTGATTTTCTTTATCGTAGTCGGCATTCTTGCCTTTACACTAGGAGGTGGAAGCAAGGCCAACAAAACCTCTGCAACATCAGCGCTGGCCTGCCCACCAGGGTTTACCCCTTCCTTAGCCTACAAAGAAAAATATGGTGACAACGGAATCGCTTATGATGAAAAGCAGAAAGCCATCTGCATTTTAAAACCGGAAGGCCAGCTCAGCCCAGTGATTGCTTATCAAAACATCTTGGCTGCTGCGGTGCTTGAAGATGACACACTCACAGCAAAATCCGTACGGGCTGACGAATCAGGAAAACAATTACTTTCACACATTCTTTCTGAAGACATAAAAGCCCTGTTTCAAAACAATACCGAACAAGAAGGCGGAGACCAAAAACCTCCTTCCGGTGGCATCAGTAGCAGCATTGAATTTCGGATCCTGGTTAACAATCCAGAGGAACCAGTTCATTACATTCATTTCCTCAACATGGAAGCCAAAAAAGGTGGGGTCATCCACAACGAAGCCGTGGGGCATGTCAAAAATTGGCAGGATTTACTGAGCTATTTAATTCGACTTGCAGGAAAGCCTGTGGCGCAACCTACTCAGCCGCCACAACCACCAAGCCCCCAACCCTCACCGGCTCCAGAAACAGCAGCGGCAGGACAATCATAGATCCAAAAATACAAGCCCCGTGAAAGTTAAAACCTCCACGGGGCTTGCTCCTGAGTATCCCTAAAAAATAATACTCTTCCTGTTCAACAGGCTTTTCTATGAAGCTGGCAATGCAAGTGGCATCGTGAGCTTAAACAACATTCCGTACCCATCCCCATTGAATGTGGACTGAACCCGACCGAACAGCGGACTTTTCAAGACTCGGAAATCAGCGCCGGCTAACCCATACGTTCCACCACCAGAGTATTCTCGGTCCACTCTCTCCTGCCCAATAAACGCACCTCGTTCGGTATTAATCTTGGTCTGAAGATCCACAGATTCCCAAGAACCGCCTAGGCCAAAGAATGGAGCAAAGAAGGAATTTAGCACCCAACCCATTCGAGCCTCGATATGAGACTCTTGATAAGAAATCTCATTTTGACGAGAAATAATTGGTCCGATACCCAAAATCGTAGAGGACTCCATAGGCTCACGATCTAGAGCTGATTTAGGAATCCAACTCAGCCCCCAATTTAATCCCACGAAAATGGGAAACCCTGGGGCATACATCACATGGCTTCCGCCAAAGCCAACCCCCAGTGCTGTCACCAGTGGCACGGTAATGGTGGAGGTCGTCACGCCGCCGGAGTCATAGGCAATGCCAATGATGTCTGGGGGCGCGAACATGGTCATGATGACGACGCCGAGATAACCCCCGATGATGAGGTATTGCACGGGCCACCCACGAATAATGCGGAGCACACCAATGACGATGGCGAGCCCTACGGATAACGCGACCGTCAAGCGTAATCCCAACGCATAGTCTGCTTGAGCCTGCATGGTTTGATCGATCACCTTGGCTTCTGCCGCGACCCTGGCAGCCTCATCGGCTACGGCGATGAGAGCGGGTTCGGCCACGGTTGTGCCAAAGCCCAGAGCAAAGGCAAACAAGAGCAACCAGGGTAAACTGCCTTTTTTGGCAAACGCATAGGCCATGGTTTCCCCGATGGGAAACAAGCCCATTTCTAACCCATGCACAAATAAGGTGAGTCCGATCACGACAAACAATCCACCGGTGAGAATAGCGAATACATTAGGGATGGGTTGTTGCAAGATGGCGAATTGAAAAAATCCGATCACCAGAATAATGGGCAAGAGGTCATAAAAACTCGACAAAAAAGAATTCAATAAGGCTTTAACCATGATCACAGAGTTCGTCGCACAGTATACATAGGGGAATATTCAAAAAGAGAGGAGTGAAAGACAGAGACAGCCGTGTTCTCAAAGAAAATTTTGGGAACACACAAGGACTGCCACAGGGCCTTATACCCGAGATCGGGAGCCTATACAACAACTAACATGTCGGGGATCATGAAGAGGAGAGAGGAAGGAATCTGAATTTCAACAACTCCACTTAAATGGCCATGGTCTTTGGTTGCGGTGCGTCGAACTCCTCATACATACCCTGAAGGTCAGCGGCGTTAGCGCGAGCAAGAGTACCAAGAATATAATCGGCCAGGGGGAACACCACATTAAAATTCTTGTCCGGATATCGGTGATGCAACCAGTGATTGCGTGCCAGAAATTTATAGATCGTCCAAGTACTGAAAACTCTCTGCTCGGGTTTATGCATCTCCAGGTGAATGTTGTTCCACACCCAATGATGAAACACAAACGTCGCCACGAATATCGCCGCGCCCATCCAGGAGAATAACGCAAGACACAGTGCAACCGGAAACGCTTTGATCGGTGCCTTGCGCACGGTGAGGCGTATCTCCTTGTCTTCACCAGGAGGAACCGGCGCATCGCTGAATATCTTGGAATAGTGATTTTTGTGATGCACGATCGCATGCGCCTCGAACGTGTGCTTGAACGCCGCGATGCTTCTTCGGTGCATGAGCTTTTGGTGCACCTGGTGTTCGATAAAGGACATCAGAACAGCCGAGAACAAACACCAGCCGACAATCTCCAAACAAAGTATCAGGCCCGCTTGGATGGTCATGTTAAATGACTTCCATGGGAACGCAACAAGATTGTTGGCAAGGAGGGTGTGAAAAGGAAGCGAGTGGGACCAGCACTCGTGTCGAGCAGTGGGGAAAATTATTGTGAAAGTCTACGCGGTCCCGACACAATAGGATTAACACATCATACGCTTACGTTCACTTTTCATGATGATTGGTATCCGAAATACTGGCATGTTCCGTCAATGTTCAAACATCAATCCCGTCAATTTATATTTAACCGTATCATCCAAGCCTGGCATGCGCAAATCCCGGAGAAGAAGGAATGCCAGGAATCAGACCGTCCTCATGCCGTCCCTATTTTTGGCTTAATCCTTCTGCCCAGTTTTTTTAATAATGTGGTACCCAAACTGAGTGCTGACCACATTGCTCAAACTGCCATGGCCCAACTTTTTCACGGCGTCTTCAAAACCCTTCACCATTTTCCCTGGACCAAACCACCCGAGGTCACCACTTTTAGATTTGCTAGGGCAGGTAGAAAATTCTGCCGCTAGGTCTCCAAAACTCGCGCCGCTTCTCAGACGTTCTCGCAGTTTGTCGGCTAACCCTTTTTCTTTCACCAAAATATGACTCGCTCTCCACTCCATAAGGCCTCCTTGTCAATCTTAAAGCCAATCCCGGTAAATATTCATGTTTAGAAAAACGCATAAATTTACTTTTGTCCATATATAGGAAAAGATGCGGGGCCGGCCAAACTTCTCTTAGCTGACTGTCCCGAGAGCTTCACGTGCTTTGGCGGGAATCTCGACAGGAACGAAAATGGATTCGGGCTACAGGTAATCTTCACCGGATTCATCAATCACGCGAACATAGCCTTCTCCCTTGGCGTCGGCTAATAAAGGATAGACCTTCCCTTTTTGAAGGTCCTCACAGTCTTTGTTATCGACACAGAGAAGATAGTTGAGTTTGGGTTTAGCTTTGGCTATGGCGCCTAATCCAAAAATCGGAATCTGTCAATGACTTTGGGACACCCCGCGACCGAATTTAGAGTATTTCCCATCGCTCTTGATAATGTTGGC
>JAQBUF010000080.1 GCA_027623995.1 Nitrospirota bacterium | reverse complement strand
GAGGCCAACATTATCAAGAGCGATGGGAAATACTCTAAATTCGGTCGCGGGGTGTCCCAAAGTCATTGACAGATTCCGAGCGCCCACGGCGGCTATTGACAAAAATACGTTCCCATTTCATGCTAGGCTTTCCCGTCTTAGTGAGGGAGGCCTCGGCGTAACATTTTTATTGGCTTCTGTTTCTTCCTGGATCGAAGGCGGCACGGTCTAGAGCGGTGTCACGGCACATACAACCTTTTTGAAACTCATGAGGGGCAGATGAACAGGAAGAACAATGAACATGGGCGAGTGATTCGACTGCGGATGGCCGTTGCTCTGATGGTGATTGCGGGAATAATGTTGAGTGGATGTGTGGTTTCAAAAAATAAGTATGAAGATGCAGTGGCTGATATGGAATCCGCCAAAACGGATCTAGAGAAAAGCCGAATGATGCGTGAAGCCGTGGAACAGGAAAATGACAAACTGAAAACTGAAAATGAAAAAGTGGCGATGGATTTAGAACTGATGGCTTCGGAGATTCAACGTATTAAAGAAGGTCGGGAAAGTGAGCGAGATCTTCTTTCTGCGCGTGAGTCTGACGTCACAAAAAAAGGCCAGATGATTACGGCCAAACTTGGAAGACTTCAACAGGAATATCAAAAGCTTAAAAGCCAAAACCGTGCGATGAAAGATACCGTTCAACGTTATCAAAAAGAACTGAAGGCGGCTCGTCAGGCTAAGGCCGAACAGGTGCCTATGGAACCCGCGAAGACTTCACCAATGAGTGCGCCGTCTCAGGAAAACTCAGTCATGGCGTCTATGCCAAAGACGGAGACTAAGTTCGCTCCAGTGGTGACTCCCATCAAAGGGGCTTTAGCCCCGGTCAATATTAATTCTGCTTCAGCCAATGACTTGGTTCTCTTTTTAGGCCTTACAAAAAACATGGCTGAAAAAGTTATTGCGAATCGGCCATACCGTCTTCGGGGAGAACTCGTGGCCAAACAAGTGGTCCCCAAGGCGACTTTCGATGTGATTAAGGATCGGATTACGGCAGCACCGAAATAGATCGTGAAGCGTTATGCGTGAAGCGTGAAGTGTCGGGAGAGGAAGATTCTTCTTGATTGGTCGCGCATCACGGATTATGTTTCACGGTTCAGGTCCCCATCAATTTTCCCGTCAACCATATGAATCAATCGATCCGCCTGCTTAGAGAGGCGTTCGTTGTGTGTCACAATGACAAACGCCGTTCCTCGTTTTTGATTGAGCGCCCTCAATAATTCAAAAATCGTCTCCCCTGTGTGTGCATCTAAGTTTCCGGTTGGTTCGTCTGCTAAGACCAGGTCGGGATTTTGAATCAAGGCTCGTGCGACTGCGATCCGCTGTTGTTCTCCACCAGACAATTCACCAGGCTTATGATGCAAGCGGTGTCCTAATCCTACCTCTGAGAGGAGAGCCGTTGCTTCTTCCAGCATTTCGTGTTTTGGACGTTTTTGTATTAAGGCGGGGAGGTACGTGTTTTCAAGCGCAGTGAATTCTGGGAGCAGATGGTGGAATTGAAACACAAACCCAATGCGTCGGTTTCGGAAGGTGGCTAATTCGGTTTCGGATAAACGGAATATATCTTGTCCTTCGTACAAAACCGTCCCCTGGGTGGGGCGGTCGAGTGTGCCTAAGATATGAAGAAGCGTGCTTTTCCCGGCACCAGATGCTCCGATCATTGCCAGCATCTCGCCACGGTGAAGGGTCAAGTTGATCCCGTTCAACACCGCAATGGTTTGATTGCCAAGGATGAACGATTTATGCACATCGTTCACTTGGAGAAATGGACTGTCCACGTTAGTGTGACTCATAACACTTATTCATAGCGAAGGGCACTGACTGGAGCGAGTTTCGCGGCCTGCCACGATGGGTAGACGGTGGCCGCAAAGCTGATGAGAATCGCTGAGCAGGCAACCAGGAGGACATCCAAGCCCTGAACATGGACGGGAATATGGGAGATGTAATACACCGTTTGGTCGAAGGTCCAATAATTTTCAATGAGAAAAAGGAATGTGTATCCTAGTGGAATCCCAATCGCCGTCCCCGTTAATCCAATCACTAACCCATTCAACATAAAGATACGCATGATCGCCTTGGGTGTCGCGCCCATGGTTTTCAGAATGGCAATTTCGCGTTGCTTTTCATTGACGATCATCGTGAGTGTGCCGACGATATTAAATGACGCCACCAGGGTGATCAGGACGAGTAGCAAGAACATCATGGTCTTTTCGAGCTTCAGGGCGGAGAAAAGATTGCGATTCAATTCCATCCAATCCCTGGCGGAATAGCCGAGGCCGAGTGCGCCATTAATGCGCGCCGCGGTTTCGTTTGCGGTAAACACGTGTTCCACTTTAACTTGAATGCCTGTGACCGTATTTCCAAGACTGAAAAACTTTTGGGCTTCTTGCAGCGAGATATAGGCCAAAGAGGAATCGTATTCATACATGCCCGATTCAAAAATTCCGACCACTTGAAACGGACGAATTTTTGGGGTCATGCCTAAAGCACTAATCGGGCCAACAGGAGATACGACATTGACACTGTTTCCGACAAATAGTCCCAGGCGCAACGCCAATTCCTTTCCCAAAATTATGCCTGGTTTTGGCGTAGCCAAAGACCCGTCTTCTTTTTTTGTTGCCGGAGGGTTGGCTAAATCTTTTAGCTCTCCAAATTTTACGTTCTCGGCAACATCGGTGACGTCTGGTTCTGTGTCTGGGTCGATGCCCCGAAGAATAATTCCCTGGACGCCGGATTTCGAGGTCAGAAGGACTTGCTTGAAAATATAGGGCGTGGCAGCAATCACTCCAGGGACCCCTTTCACTTGGGTGACGAGGTCGGAATATCCGACCATAGATTGACTGCCACGTTCTTGGACCACCACGTGCGAGGTGGTGCCCAAAATTTTGGCCTGCATATCTTCCTTGAAGCCCGTCATAATTCCCAGAGTGCCAATGAGCGCGGCGACACCAAGGGTAATTCCCGTGATCGAAATAAAGGTGTTAAACGAAATGGTGCGAGTGCGGCGCTTGGCTCGCAGATAGCGAAGCCCGACAAAAATTTCGTAGGGAAGAGTCACGAATGTTTCTCCGGGCGGAGCTGCGGAAAGAGAATGACATCACGAATAGAAGGCTGGTTCGTGAACAGCATCACCATGCGATCGATCCCAATGCCTTCCCCTGCGGTGGGGGGCATGCCATATTCCAATGCGCGAACAAAATCTTCATCGAGATAATGTGCCTCTTCATCCCCGGCCTCGCGTTGAGCCACTTGCGCTTCAAAGCGTTGGCGTTGATCGATCGGGTCATTGAGCTCAGAAAATCCATTCGCGATTTCACGACTTGCGATAAATAATTCAAACCGATCAGTAAGCGACGGATCCGAATCTTTCCGCCGTGAAAGGGGAGAAATCTCAGTCGGGTAGTCGGTGATGAATGTCGGCTGAATAAGTTTCGATTCCACGGTTTCTTCAAAAATGATATTCAGAATGGCAACGAGGGTGGCGTCTTTGGGAATATCAAGATTGAGTGTCTTTGCTGCGGTAGCGGCGGCCTCCCGACTTTCCAATACGCTACGATCGAAATCATTGTATTCTAACACGGCGTCGAAATAAGGGAGCCGTCGCCATGGTGGTGTGAGACCGATGGTCTGGCCCTGACATTCTAACTGCGTGGTTCCGCAAATCTCTTGTGCGAGTTGGGCAAAGAGTTGTTCGGTCAATATCATCAGATCATTGTAGTCCGCATAGGCTTGGTAAAACTCCAGCATGGTGAATTCTGGATTATGAATCGTTGAAATACCTTCGTTTCGAAAGTTGCGATTAATTTCGAACACCCGTCGGAAGCCGCCGACGATTAACCGTTTGAGATACAGCTCAGGCGCCACTCGCAAGTACAAATCCGCATTCAGGGCGTTATGATGTGTGACGAAGGGTTTGGCTGTAGCACCACCAGGAATAGGATGCATCATTGGGGTTTCGACTTCGAGAAACCCGTGGTCCGTGAAATATTTACGAATGCCCGTAATTAACCGGCTTCGGGTTTCAAAAATTTTGTGTACGTCAGGGTTGGCGATGAGATCGACATACCGTTGGCGATAGCGCATTTCAATGTCGGTCAGTCCATGCCATTTCTCGGGAAGGGGACGAAGGCCTTTCGATAAAAACGTTAGCTGTTGTACTTCGATGGTCAGCTCGTCGGTCTTCGTGCGAAATAAATGCCCTTCCACCCCAATCCAATCACCCAAATCCAATTCTTGGGACAGCCGAAAGCTGTCATCCCCGAGGACGTCTTTTTTCAAATACACCTGCAATCGATATGCGCCATCTTGCAATGAGGCAAACGCGGCTTTGCCAAACCGGCGAAGTGCAACAATGCGTCCGGCAATCCGGCACTCAATTGTATTTTCCTCTAGCTCTTCTTTGGTTTTTGTCCCGTGAGCAGCCGCGAGTGGTTCAATCTGGTGCGTTTCGTCAAATCGTGTGCCATAGGGCTGAACGCCCATGGCTCTTAGCGTTTCGAGTTTTTGAATGCGTAGCGTGCGTTGTTCGTTTAATTCTTCCATAAGCCCATTCCAATGTATAAATATTATGAATGTGTGTGACGAGAGGGGATACCCTATGACGTAGAATCAGCCATTTTGAATTTTAAATAGGCTTCAATAAACGGATCAATGGCACCATCCATCACGATTGAAATATTACCGGATTCTTGATTCGTGCGATGATCCTTGACCATTTGATAGGGTTGAAATACATACGATCGAATCTGGCTGCCCCAGGCAATATCCTTTTTTTCACCAATAATGTTTTGGAACTCTGCATCTTTCTTTTGCAGTTCGACTTCATAGATTTTCGCCTTCAGGACTTTCATGGCACCCAATCGGTTTTGCAATTGGGAGCGTTCGTTCTGACATTGCACGACGATCCCTGTTGGGAAATGTGTCATGCGAATGGCGGTTTCCACTTTATTGACGTTTTGTCCACCAGCGCCACCAGATCGAAAGGTATCAATCCGTAAATCTTTGTCATCAATCTCGACCTCGACGTCGTCATCAAGTTCCGGACAAACAGAAACCGCGGCAAAAGATGTATGCCGGCGTTTGTTGGCGTCAAACGGCGAAATGCGTACTAAGCGATGCACGCCAGCTTCGGATTTCAAATAGCCGTAGGCGTATTCACCTTCGATGCTCAAGGTCACGCTCTTGATGCCAGCTTCGTCGCCAGGCTGCAAATCAATCGTGCTGACTTTGAATCCACGTCGTTCAGCCCAGCGGAGATACATTCGCATGAGCATCTGTGCCCAGTCTTGGGATTCCGTGCCGCCAGCACCTGGGTTCACCCCGAGAATCGCGGAATTGGCATCGTGCTCGCCAGATAATAACTGCTCTGTGTGGAGTTGGCCAAGCACGGTCTCCAGTTCTTGAATGCCGTGATTGAGTTCAGCCAGAAGATCCTGGTCATCTTTCTCCCCAATGAGTTCAATGGTCGCAAGGAGATCTTCGTGTTGGCGTTCAAAGTCAGTGATGCGAGAAATATCACGTTCAATGGTGGCTTTTCGGCGTCCGACCTTGGTGGCCAGTTGTGCGTTGTTCCAAAAGGCAGGTTGAGCGCTTTCCCGTTCGAGTTCTTCTAATTCGTTGCGAAGCCGAGGGAGGTCAAAGACGCCTCCGTAAATCTTGAATGTGAGTTCCGGTTTTGTCTACACGGTGTCGGATATCGTCAAGCATGCCTCACTCCTTTGGTCGAAGTCGTGGTGAAGGGTATTGAAAGATTGTGTCAACCGCGGTTGGTTTGCGGAAGTATCGTGTGAACCATAACAAAAACACCGTGATTATAACACAGGCCCAGGCAAACACATCGCCATATTTGGTGTAAAAGGTCGATGGACCACTAAGAGAAATCGCGTGAGTGATGGCTTGCTCCGTAAAAATAGGCGTAGTCTTTAAGACCTGTCCCGAAGCATCGATGAATCCAGAAATGCCGGTATTCGCCGCCCTGGCAAAGGCCAAGCGGTTTTCCACCGCGCGAAAGACCACCATCGCAAAGTGTTGATAGGGCGCGACGGTGTGGCCAAACCACGCATCATTCGTGATCGTGACAAGAACGTTGGCCCCCTCCTTCGCGAGTCGCCGCACAAGATCAGGAAAAATGACTTCATAGCAAATGGCCATGCCGATTTGGATGGATTCATTGGTTGGGCCATGCGGAATCGAAAGCAGGGTTGGTCCTGTTCCTGGGTGGAAATCACCAATCCCCACGACGAGTTTGTCGAGAAAAAAGAGAATCTTTTTCAGAGGAATGTATTCGCCAAAGGGAACGAGGTGTTGTTTGTCATATCGACCCGTGAGTTTCCCTTGGGGAGTTAGCACATACGCACTATTGAGCAAATAGGGTTTTCCATCGTCATGCCGACGAAGCATCGGGCTTCCAAAGACCAAGGGGACCTGCGCCTGTGCAATCATATCAACCACAAGGGTCTGGTAGCCCAATTCTTGTTCAAACAAAAACGGTGTGGCCGCTTCAGGCCAGATGATGACATCAGATTGTGAAGCCATCGCTTTCGTGAGGCGACCATAGCGTTGCAAGGTTTCGATTCGATACGCCGTGTCCCATTTGAGGGCCTGATCGATATTGGCCTGAGCCACGCCTACCTTGAGTGTTGGTAACGAGGAATCATTCGTGAGGGCAAGTGAACCATAAAACAATGTCCCCAGTATCAATACCGTGCTTGCCAAGAGTGGTTTCCAAGGTTGAACAAGTGTGGTCGAAATCAGTGTTTTAGCCAATGCCCAACGTAATCCAAGAAAGAGCGTGACGTTGGTGAGCACAATGACAAACGATACGCCATACACACTCGTGATATCCGCAATTTGAATGATCGAAAGCCATTGAAATTGAGAGTATCCGAAGAGTCCCCATGGCATGCCTGTCAACACATAGGTTCGTAGAAATTCTAATGACACCCACAAACATGGGGCGAGAACCCATGCCATATTGGCCCAGCGTTGTTCCATCCACACAACACCCCAGGCATACACACCGACAAAGAGGCCAAGGTACGTGGTTAGCAAAAACATAATCGCGATGCTGATGGGGAGTGGCACCTGTCCATAGAGATTCATGGCCACCACGACCCAGTACATCGTCCCGGTGAAGGCAAAAAATCCAGCCAACCATCCACGCAAAAATCCCTGCTTTGGTGTCACATTGAGTAACACCCGATGCAAAGGCAATAGCGCAATCCACGCCAAATTTCCCCATGAAAATCCATCAGGAAGGTTAGACACAGACAGGGAATAGGCGACGCCGGTGAGTAGGGAATAGAACAGCAATCTGGTTTTCGACATGACGCGGTACGGTAGGAGAAACATCAAAGAGTTGCAAGCGTCATACGAAGGACGGTTTGTTAATTCGTGCCCATGACCAGTGATCCAAGAGGGCCAGCGAGGACAGGGGCGAGCATGATGCCGATTTGGGGGAGTTGTTCGCCTAGGGTAATCGAGAGGTCGTGGTCTTTGAGCCATGTTTGCGGGTCTTGGATGGTACCTTTTTGTTGTTCCTGTTTGAGGATATGCCGAGCCTGAGCGCTGAGTTTAGTCGCAGCGTGTCCGTACGTGGCCATCAGCATCAAGGTAAAACTTGTTCCCCCAGAACATAGTAATGGCTAAGGCAGTGCCCGATACGGAAGATTGCAAGGACGGGTCTTGCATAAGCGCAGCTGGCCATTGGAGCCAGGCCTGCATATGTAAAGTGCCAGCGACCAAGGCGATGGAGCCGATGTTTAAGGTGTTTCGTAAATGATGCATTTGCGTCGCGACGGTATCCAGAGTGTGCTGCCAATCATCATTCGGTGTGGCGGGGGCGTGGCAAGGGCGCTACTGGCTGCAAGGACGATGATGGCCGGGACGATCACCGCAAAGATATTGAGTGTAAGAAGAATGACTTTGACATTGGAGAGAAACTGCTGGTCGAAAATTCCCGAGTGAGAAAATGTATTGAACGTAAAGCCGAAGATCAGACGATACATGGCTCCTTCGAATTGAACTTGATACACCAAGCCGAGCAGGCCGATTCCAATCATCGCCGTGCCAATGGAAATGATGAGAGGCAGGCGGCTTCGGAAATGGCTGTGCCAAATAATTTGGCATCCGGCCACGGCTCCATACACAAATGCCACCAGACTCAACAGAGCCATGGCCAGCCACGCGTATCGGCCTCGGGCCTCTTCAAGAACCCGTATACCCTGGGAATTAGGACTTTGGTGCTCTATGCGTTCGAGAGCGGTGGTCACGCCTGTCATTGAAGGCTCCGAGGTTATTTCAAATAACAATTGTGCCAGGCCAAAAATTAACAGGGGTGGAATGAGTGCCAGTAAAAAACTGTGTGGAGTGAGTTCTGTGAAGTGTTCATAGACTCAATTGCGGTTTAACCTTTTCTAAGCCTGGATTAAAAGTTTGCGTGAGACTGCATTCGGCGGCGTGAGGGAGTTGAGAGTTCTGAAGCTAAGAAAACAAGTGAAGGGAGATGGGGTCGTATTCTAGGGAGAGTGTCTCAAGTGGTCAATTAAATTATGTGTCGTTGCCATGAGCAAAAAGTTCGGGCGCCGATGGAATGTACCATCTGACGCCCGAGAGAGGCGGGGCCGTGGTGATCCGAGAAAGGTGCTTAGCCCTGGTGGCGTTTGCGCCAGGCGACCAAGCCCATCAAGCCGGAGCCCAAGAGGATCATGGTGGAAGGCTCAGGGACTGGGTTTGGCGTAGGGTCGCAGCTCACAGTGCATCCCTGGGGTTGAGGGTCATCCAAAGAGGGGTCATCGTAGCCCAAGGTGAGGGTGGCGCTGGTGACGAGGGCATCATCGCTATATTTCATATAGATTTTGCCGAGACTATCGCCGCCCAGAATGGCGTTTTGTAAGTCCGCATTATCCCAGAAATCGTTGAGATCTAAGTTCAAGACGAGCATGTCGCCTGGAGAGGGGACTGGCAAGCCGAAGCTCAAGGGATTAAAGGTGCCAGGGCCGAGGCCGGTTTGGTCAAAGAGGTCGACGCCGCCTAAGATGGAGCTGGCGAGATCTGTCGCCCCGCCATTGAGGGTATCCCCGAATAAGATTTCATCGGACTTGGTGAGGCCGTTGACGACCGTGAGGTGGAGTTCCAACATGGCGCTATTGAGGGTGACGGTGTTCCAGTCGACCCCGGAGAAATCGAATTCGGTATAGACCTTATCGTCGACGCCATTGAGGGGGCCACTTTGTTCCATGACGGTGAACACGTTTTGGGTGTCGGCGACGGAGACTTGCAAGGCGAAGGCCTGGCTGGCGGTGAGGCTTAAGGCACCTACCCCTAAGATGAGAGACGTCAATCCTGCGCGAAGCCAACGGCTGCCCTGATTCGTGGTGTTGGTAGTGGTGTGTGTCATGGTGACCTCCTTGAGTACGTGTAGATGAATGGTGGTGGACTGTCAGGGCCAGGTGGTTGTGAGTTGGTGGCCTGTGTCCGTTGTAAGAAGCCTATCGCAAAGGGCATGCCAGAAACGGGGTGGCGCGGGTCCAGGTGGAGCTACGAGTTGGATGCTGGGGATTGGATGAGGATGCTGGAGCCTAGGGGTGTGGATTCAGGCTGGGCGGGAGGATTCAGGGAATCCAACATGGGGTGGATTCGTAAAAAACTCCGACGGTGTTTCCTGCTGACCGGCCTGAGATGAAGACATGGCCCAATAAAAACAACGGGTTAGCATTAAACCCTCTCGTGACGGGAGAGTTAACAGTGAGCTGGTGGTGGAGAGGGCACAAGGGCAGGCAACGTGCGAGGAGAGGTCGGAAGGTGCCGCAAGGCGAAGCAATGAGGCCACGAATTTCATCGATGGCAGTGTAAAGGATGACAACACCAGCGGGTAGGGAAGGAGAACTGTGCATGGTTAGTGAGTCAGAAGTTCGGGGGTGGTAAGAGTCTGGGACCTCCAGAGGTCCATGCGGGAGGGTTGAAAAGAGGCGGGCCTTGTCGTAGGGCGTCGAGCACAAAAAAACGCCGCCGGGGGTGAACCCGGCGG
>JAQBUF010000079.1 GCA_027623995.1 Nitrospirota bacterium | reverse complement strand
GGTTTGGAAGGAGGAGAAGTCTTCATGGCCGCCACCATACCGGGGATCCTTCATTTCGGGCAAACCCCAACTGCCGGATTTAGGATAATTGATTCATACAAACTTGTTGAGGGTAATAAAAGTAAACTAGGAATAGCTGCTGGTCATTTGCTCATGGTTGTTTATACTCTAGGCTAATGGGAAATTGCAGGAACTGTTATTGAGGGTGATGAAGGAAGGGATGTGTCTTACGATATTACTACAGTCCAGATGGCAAGGTTTATTCAGTTTTTCCGCCATTATTTGGAGAAGTGCCGAGACCACGAAATTTTGGCACTCATGCAAATTCTCCAGCTCCACCGCCCAATCCCTCTTTTAATTAAAAGTGGGCGGCCATCCATACAAGTGAATTTGGAAATTTTCCGCAGTAGATTAAAACGGCGTTTCGCCTTCGCGCAATTTGGCGAGGGCTTGTTTGACGAAGTCGGCGTCTTTGCTGTCGGGTTTGAGATTTTTGTGGGCGGTGGCCCAGAATTCTTCGGTTTCGCGATAGCGCTTCAGGTACCACAAGGCCAAGCCTTTGTACCAATTGACGCCGGGTTGATTGGGTAGGTCGACTAACACCACATCAAAATGTTTGAGGGCGGCTTCAAAAAGTTTGGGGTCGTCGAACTTTCGTCCTTCGATCATGATGACGCCCAAATTGTAATTCGCTTCATGATTCCGCGCATCCAGCTCTAAGACCTTCTCATAGGACTTCTTCGCATCATCGACACGGTCCAGAGCCATGTAGGATCGACCGGCCATCATTTGTCCTGCCACATCATCTGGATTTTCTTTCAGCCGGGCTTCTAGCCTGGCGACCATTTCTCGTGGGTCAGGTGCTTGTTGCTGGCCACCCATCTCCGCTTGAATATCAACGAGGCGATTAATGGTGCGCCATTGTAAAAAGCTATAAATTCCGACCGACAACACTAGCACGATCAAGCTCGTGGCGATGGCTGGTCCCCATGCATTCCCACGTGTTTTGTTTTTCTCAGGAGATGAACCTTGGGTATTTGATGTGGCCAAGGCTTCGAGGCGATCGAGAGCCCCGATGAGGCGTCGTTCATCGGTGGCCTTTAATCGATCATAATCCACTTGTTCCAGGCGTCCTTGCGCGAGTTCGACTTCAAGCTCTTGGAGTGATTGACGCAGGACTTCCCGTTCAACAGAAAGGTCGGCTCGTTCTTGGTCTTCCGCCGCTTCCTGGCTAATAATATCTGGAGTCGTCGGATCTCTTTTCCAAAATGGCAAGGAAATAGCGAGGGTGACCCCGATGAGGATGGTGACGCAGACAATAACAAAAATAATGGACATGAGAATATGCTAGGAAAGGTTAGGGCTGAAGTTCTTGTTCTATTCGCCGTCGAGATTCTTCATCAAGGGGTGGTAGAACTTCTGTAGGAGGTGCAGGGGTTCGGGTGACCCATCCTTTGATTTCTCTCGCCAATAAAACTCCACCTCCCAGTAGCAAAAGAAATGGGCCCAGCCAAATCAGCCAATTGAATCCATGCTTTGGCGGTTCCATCATGATGTAATCGCCGTACCGGCTATGAAAGTAAATCAGGATATCCTCATTTGAGTGGCCTAGGGTCACGCGTTCTCGAACGACATCACGCATCTGATGGGCCAATGGCGCACCGGATTCCCAAATATTTTCGGTCTGGCATACCGTACATCGAAGGTGTTTCGCAATCTCGCGTACCCGTTCATCAATCTCGGTTTCATCCACAGTTTTCGCCAAGCCTTCGATTGGGAAGGCGAAGCATAGCAGAATGATCATGGGCAATAGACGCGACATTTAGGTTGTGGGCTCCGTGCCTTTGAGTAACGGCGTGAGAATATTTTTCGTGAGATTGGTGTAGACATCACCCACGATCGGGCCAATCCATTTATGGCGAATCACGCCTTGTTGATCGATGACGAACGTTTCTGGCACGCCGTATACGCCAAAGTCGATGGCCAAGGCCCCTTTGACGTCACGCATATGCGGGAAGCTTGATCCGTATTGTTTTAAATAGGCGCGTGCTTTTGGCACCTCATCTTGGTAATTGATGCCCAGCATTACAAATTCCGGATGGTCTTTAAATTCCTCGTGGAGGCGCAACAGGTCCTCATGTTCAACTTTGCATTCTTGGCACCAAGATGCCCAAAAGTTCACCAGGATCACTTTGCCTTTAAATTGTTCAGAGGAAAGGGGTTCGCCTGATTCAACATCAGGCCCTTGGAAAATGGGAGCTTGGGTGCCGACGAGGACTGGCGGAATATGTCGCGGGTCGCCCCACAGCCCTTGGTAGAACAAAGAGAGTAAAGCGAGGAGTACAACAAGAATAGTAATTTGCGTGGTTCGAGTCATGTTGATCTGTATCGAATGGGCATGAAGCCGATTTCTTTTGATTCTAAATTCATAGTGGCAATCTCCATTTGGGGATATCGTGATGCGTTATGGGTGATGCGTAAAGCGTAGAAAGGCAAAAAGATTTCTATCCTCAACGCATCACGCTTTACGGATCACGTCTTTACTCGTCTTTTTTTCTTGGGCGGAAAATATTCAATAACACCCCAAGCCCCATGATGCCGCCGCCGCCCCAAACCCAGAGGATCAGTGGATTGATCACGCCTCTAGCGACTGCCACGCCTTCAGGTGAGACATCTGGCATGGTCAGAAAAATATGTCCCATGTTTTTCGCGTAAATGGCCGATTCAGTCGTCGGGGTTTGCGATGCATCGTACACGCGTTTCTGAGGGCGTAACTTTGTGAGCAAGTGATCGCCTTCGTAGACTTCAAACACGCCTTCTTGTGCACTCCAATTTTTGCCCCTCACTTCGTGAATGCGTTCGAGTTTCATGCGATACTCATCAATGACGAACTCATCGCCAACCTTGAGCGAGACGACTTTTTCAGTTTGATAGACCGTCGAGGCAATAATCCCGACGACGAGTACGAGCACGCCGACATGGGTCAGGATTCCAGAATATCGACGTTGATTGGATGTAAATGCCGAGAAGGCCCCCTTCAATAGGCTGCTAGATTCTCGTCGAGAGTACAGCGCCGAAATTTTTCCAAAGTCGATCGCAATGGCTGCGCCAGCAAACCCCACAACAAAGGTCCCAGCCAAGGCAAAGACGCTGTGAATGCCTAAGGCGAACAGCACTGTTGTGGAAACGAGTCCCACCGCTAGAGGGACCAAAAAGTTTTTCTTTATGCTGGCTTGGGACGCTTTGCGCCAAGGAATATAGGGGCCGACGCCCATCATAAACAAGAGCCCAAGAGCGACAGGCATGAACACGGTGTTGTAATACGGAGGCCCAACGGTGACTTTTGAACCCTGCCAGGTTTCAACCATCAGAGGATAGAGGGTGCCCAAAAAGACCGTGGCCGCTGCAACCAGGAAGAATAAATTATTGAAAAGAAATACTGACTCCCGCGACACCATGGAGTCCATTTCAACCTGACTTTTGAGTTTGTGGGCTCGCAGGATTAATGCTCCAAAGGCAATACCAATGACCGTGGCGACAAAAATCAAAATATACAGCCCGCGTTCTGGATCAGTCGCAAAGGTATGAACGGACGTGAGCACACCGCTACGCACCAGGAACGTGCCAATGAGCGAGAGTGAAAACGTGACGATAATCAGGAAAAGGTTCCAGACCTTAAACATCTTTCGCTTTTCTTGAACCATCACCGAATGCAGGAAGGCTGTTCCTACGAGCCATGGCATAAACGAGGCATTCTCCACAGGGTCCCAGCCCCAATACCCGCCCCAACCCAATTCATAGTAGGCCCAGTAGCCGCCCATCAAAATTCCAGTGGTCAAGCAGAGCCAGGCAAAGATCGTCCATCGTTGGGTGACTTTGATCCATTCTTCTCCGAGCCGACCAGAGAATAATGCGGCCATGGCAAAGGAAAAAGGAATCGAAAATCCTACGTATCCCATGTAGAGCATCGGTGGATGCATGACCATGGCAGGGTCTTGGAGTAAGGGGTTTAAATCTTTACCATCGGCGGGAGTCGGTATGAGTCGATCAAAGGGGCTTGAGAGAAACAGGATCAAGAGCAAGAAGCCCATAATGATCAGGCATTCCATCCCAATCAGATAGGGCATGATCGCTGGTTGTGTGCGCCAATGGAGCCAGACCGCAATCGTGCTAAATGCGGACAGAATAAAGACCCATAAGAGGAGTGAACCTTCATGACCGCCCCAGACCGCAGCAACGGTATAAAACAAGGGCAGTTGCGAATTTGATGTGGCGGCGACGTAGTGGACTGAAAAGTCACGAACGAGGAACGAATAAATTAACGACCCCATGCCGATGGACAGGAGAATAAAGATCAGCGTGAGCGCGATTCGCCCGACGCGTACCCAATCCACATTGCGAGTCTGGAGCGCCAGAAATGACGAGACAATGCCAAACGCCGAGAGCACAAGGGCAATGACGACGGAAAAATGTCCGATTTCAATAATCATGGATAGGTGCGATGTGAAGATTCTAGGTATTTTCTCTCAGGGCCTTACTGAATCAGGGATTTCATGAAGTCCTTGCGAGGAAGTTCTACTCCCGCACGTTTCAACTCAATGGGCATGTAGTCTTCGGAATGTTTGGCCATGATGAGGTTGGATTGAAATTTGTGTTGCCCCGTCCAGAAGCCTTCAACCACAGCCCCTTGCCCTTCTTTAAACAAGTCAGGCGGGATACCTTCAAAGGTCACAGGAATCGTGGCTTCACCATCCGTGAGTTCAAAAGTCATTCCTAGGCGATCAGCATAGGCTTCCATGCTGCCTTCCACAACCATGCCTCCGACGCGCACCTTTTTTTGATAGTACCCGGAGTCAAACGCCTTTACTTCGGATGGTGTAAAGAAATACACCAGGTTCTCTCCAAAGTTCCCGAGGGCAAGGTAGGCTAAGGCGCCACCGACCAGAGCAAGGCTGACGATAATCCCGATTTTTTTATTTTTTGAACCCATGGTTTATTCTTCCTGATAGAGTTTGGATGTTTTAATTTCTTCGTACAACAGTCCTACTCGCCGACTCATGGCAAACAAAAAAATTGCCAATGGAATCAGGCCGATCAAATAGGCCCCAACGACAAAGCCATAATTCGTGACTAAGCCAATATCACGAGCCTCAAAGATATTATCCGAGGCATTCCACTTTCCAATCAAGACCAGAGTCTTCAGTTCGCGTAAGTTATCTGGAGGTGGCCCATGGTAACGAACGGAAATGGTCGAGTCTTTTTCCACCAAGGCAAACGTAGCGTCTCCACCCTCGACATTGCCTTCTAATGTCCCTCCTCGAACCATTCCCAAAACTCGGACTTCTTGGTTCAGGCCTTGCGCCTTTGCCTGGCTGGGAGACAGCGTCGCCAAATGTTGTTGATAATGACTATAGGTTAACCCGGTTAACACGATGGCCACAATCAGCATCCCGCCCCAACGAAGATATAAACTCGTCATGGGTCGGTTTTCGACATATGAAACTGACTCATGAGCCGACCCTTTTTGGCGTGTAGTAGACGGTCGAGATAGAGCAATTGGGTCCGTACCATCAGCATATAGGAAAACAGGAGGGACATCCCAATACTCATGCACATGAGTGGGATGAGAATTCCGGAGGAAATGCTCACGCCTCGCATGGAAATCGATTGGGGTTGATGGAGTGTTCGCCACCATTCCACGGAAAAGTGGATGATTGGTAAATCTACTAGCCCAAGAATAGCCAACACAGCCGCATACCGTGCTTCCTTCTCTGAATCATCAATGAAGGTACGGAGCATCAAATAGCCAATCAGAATCATGAGCATGATGGTGTAGGAAGTCAGGCGAGCATCCCAGGTCCACCAGGTATTCCACGTGGGCTTGCCCCAGATCATTCCTGTCGCCAGCGCCAATGTCGTAAAGATGGCCCCTATGGCGGCGACCGCATGGCACATGTTGTCCACGATCGGGTCGCGTTTCCACAAATACCACATACTTCCTATAGACAACACGATATACGCAAAGAGCGAGGTGTGAGCCAAAGGAACATGCACATACATGATGCGGACAACTTCACCCTGGTAGTAATCTGGAGGAGAACCAATCAGTCCAATGTAAAGTCCGGCTATAATGCATAAAGCCGCCCCTCCCCCAAACCATCCTTGGAAGCGTTGAACTTTTCGTATGACTCGATGAATGATCATTTTAGTGTGGTTACGCTCGGATTCACATCTGGCCTATTAATTGTCCATTACAAATTCAAACATCCAAAATGACACGACCGTAAAAATCACATCAAAAATGGCAAGAAGCTCCAGCCATTGACTGTACATGGGCAGGGGATCTCCATTGAGGGCACCCTTCGTGGCTTCGACCGCAGCGATCATCACCGGGACCACCATGGGAAGGAGTAAGATCGGGAGCATCACCTCCCGAGCACGAATTTGCACGGTCAAGGCCGAGAAGAGAGTTCCGACAGCAGAGAGTCCCAAAGTCGCTAGAAAAAATATTAACAGAAGGAGCGAAATCTCTTCAACGACGTCCAAATTAAAAAAGATCACAAACATTGGAAATAAAAGGATTTCCACCACGAATATGAACAAAAAATTCGCCGCGACCTTGCCTAGATAAATGGCCCCTTTGGATTCAGGTACCATTTGCAGGGCCTCAATGCAGTCATTTTGGAGTTCAGCAGAAAATGATTTACCCAAGCCAATAATACCGGTAAACGCAAACGCGACCCAAATAATGCCTGCGATAACCTCTCGCGCGGCTTGCTGGTCCATGGAAAAGCTAAAACTAAAAATGAGAATGACGATCAGCGCGAAGAATACCATGGACGAAATCGTCTCCCGGCTTCGCAGCTCGGTGACCAGATCCTTCCACACGATCCAACGAATGACGTTAAAAAAGTTCATCAGACTTGAGTGCCTCGAGTGAGATTTCCTTGAGCATTCCTTGATTAAGCATGCCGGCCCGGCTGGTAATGGGACGGGCCTTGTCATGGTCATGAGTAGACATGAGCACGGCGCCATTCTCAGACAATCGTTCCCGAATATACTCTCGCATGATTTCGGTGCCCGCCGTATCCAACGCAGTAAAGGGTTCATCCAATAGCAAGACCTTGGGTTTGGCCAACATCGCCTTGGCCAAGGCTAATCGTTTCTTCATGCCTGCGGAATAGTTTCGAATTTTCATTTCGGCAAAGGCCCCAATGCCCACGCGGTCTAACGCCAGTTTCATGTCTCGATCGGTTGGGGTTTGTCCTCGCAGGGCCAAGGCAAAGGCTAAATTTTCTTTCGCATTCAGATCGTCGTAGAGATAGGCGCCATGGGCTAAAAACATCATATTGGCGCGAATCGTTTCTTTCTCTTTCAGCCCATCGAGACCGAGGATTTCATACCGTCCTTCACTCGGCCGTTGCAGTGTCGCCAATATTTTTAACAAGGTCGTTTTGCCTGCGCCGTTTGGTCCAAACAGGGAAAAGCATTCGCCTTCCTGAATGGTCAGGCTAATGTCGTGCAGCACCTCATAATGTCCATAGGACTTACTAATAGCTTGGCAAGCAATGGCGGTCATAGATGTGATTTCTCGTGGACTCTCTTTAGGTTTGGACGTGGAATGAAGGGAGTGGCCGTGGGAAGTTGTTTCTAAATTAAAATAACTAGGAAATTATATCTAGCAATTGGGGTTCATGGTGTTTCAATAAGCGAGGACCCAAGCCCCAATGAAATCGCCTACGTAGTATAATTAATGGGCGACGGCGTGTCCAGGTTGAACTCCTGAGTGGATCGTCACATGGTCGCTTACCCTTATCATTGACGCATTGAAGGATGGATGAATAGTATGGCTGAGGTAAGGGGAGGTATGGCCTTAAAAATTTATGAAGGCTCATGCCTGTGGTAAAAGCCCTGGTTCTGAAGCTCAAGCTGTGTCGCTACCCTCAAAGGCAAATGGATGGTATTCTATCTAGATGAAGCATATGTGGTTTCCAATCCTGGTCGTGTTGGTTTTTGGAATCGGGTGCGATCCCGGTCTCACTGAGACTTCCCAAGAACAAGGGGTGGGCCAGCAAGTTGCGTTCCAAAAGAACCGTCCAACCATTGGAGCGCCGGCTGAAGAATTCAAGCTCATTGACCTGGAGGGAAAATGGCTCTCCCTCGCCGACTATAAAGGGAAAGTCGTCCTTCTGAACTTTTGGGCCACTTGGTGTGGTCCCTGCCGCGTTGAAATGCCTAGCATGGAAGTCTTGTATCAGGATCTAAAGGAACAGGGGTTTGAAATTTTGGCGATTTCCTCAGATCATCAAGGGAGTATCATCACTCGGCCGTTTGTCCAAGCCAAGGCCCTCACTTTTCCCATTTTGCATGATGCGGATTATCGGGTGAGTGGAACCTATGGTATACGAACTTTGCCGATGAGCTATTTGATCGATCGCCAAGGCACCTTACGCCATAGGGTCTTTGGTGCCCGCGATTGGAACAGTCTGGAAGCGCGAGAACTCATTCAAGAACTGTTAGAAACGTCGTAATCTATGATCGATTCACTCAATCAGGTCTCGCTATTTGCTGCTTTTAGTGCTGGGCTATTGTCCTTTGTTTCGCCATGTGTGTTACCGCTCGTTCCATCCTACGTGTCCTATATCACCGGCCTTTCTCTCGAACAATTAACTGATGCAGCCGAACGTCATCGCTTACGAAAAACTATTTTGGTGAATTCCTTATTGTTTATCGCAGGGTTCTCCACGGTGTTTATCGCGTTTGGTGCGTCCGCCAGTTTTCTCGGCCAAGTCCTGTACCAATACCAAGATATCATTCGCAAAATTGGCGCGGTGTTCATCATCGTGTTTGGCCTGTACATGGTCGGCTTGTTGAAGTTGAAGTTTTTCATGACCGAGCACCGACTCGTGGAATTTAGGAGCCGTCCGGTGGGATATGCCGGATCATTTTTGATCGGTACCGCCTTTGCTGCCGCTTGGACTCCATGTGTGGGGCCCATCCTTGGCGCTATCCTTGCCTATGCAAGTACCACAGAATCCATGCAGGATGGCATTATGCTGTTGGCCTCCTATTCCGCCGGCCTGGGCCTGCCCCTTTTTATCACGGCTTTTAGTGTCGATAGTTTTTTGAATTACTTCAAAAAGGCACGGTTGTATTTACGTGGAGTGTCGGTGGTCGGCGGATTATTTTTGATATTGGCCGGTGTGTTGATCTATGGCGATTCGCTCACCCGCCTCACCAGCTTTCTCGAGCGGAATGGCATTGGCTGGTATATCGGGCAGTAGTCGGTTTTTAGGGCGGCTGTCTTAGCCTTCTTTTCTCTAGAACTCGTCCAATTCCCCCTCATTTGGTACCCTTCATTCTTATGTCTTGGTGAATTCTCCCAGGTCTTCCCCACCGCATTAAAAAATGGAATATTGAAAAAAGTCGCCAGCCTTTACCAAGGCTACGGCTGACAAGCCAGCGGTACTCTTTGTAGACATGAAGCGCACCTCGGATTCGTATCGCGAAAAGTATTTCCTGATAGGGGTAGGGAGGGCGCATTGAGTTGCGCTCCCCCTCCCTCCGAACCGTACGTGCAGTTCTCCCGCATACGGCTCTCCAGTCAGGAGGTTCCTATGGAGTGGACGAAACGAATAGGGGCATCATGCAGGCCCGTGAACCCATGATCCGGAAAGAAGGCGTTCGGCCACCGTTGATTCCGTGCGAGGCGTTGTCGATTCCTTCGGTTCCTCTTCAGAAGCATCTGGCGCAACCGACGACGGATCATTCCGTCGTCGGCCTTGAAGATGGTCCAATGACAGTGCCGAAAGTCGTTGAACCACCCTCGCAGCAAGCGAGTGAGCCGGTGGAGAATCACCTCCAACGAGTCGCCCGACGTCCGCGGCGTCCGCTCGCGGATGCGGGCGATGAACTTTCGGTGGCGCTTCGCTCGTGGAAACCGCAGCCGGCTTCGGAACGAATCGCCCAGAAACGAAAAGCTCTTCTCACGCGAGTCCACGATGTGTGTTTTCTCGGGAGGCAGTGTCAGCCCGTTCGCCTCCACCCACCGGCGCACCTCGGTCCGTGCCGCTTCGGCTTCTTCCGGTGTGCGACACAGGAGGACAACGTCATCCGCGTCGCGCACCCTCTGGA
>JAQBUF010000078.1 GCA_027623995.1 Nitrospirota bacterium | reverse complement strand
CACCACCAAGGTGACCACGCCTTTTTGTATTTCACCATGCACGCCAATAGCTTGCACGGCTTTTTTGCGCCCAACTGCCGTTTCTAGGTTCAAGCGACAATGGGAATTGAGGAATGGAAGAGGCAGGATAAGATCCTGCAGCTACGGAAGATTTAGGCGAGAATTTTTTGATAGGCGGGAGATTGAGAAGGTGAGTGATGGCTAACCAGAAGGGAAATTGATTGCCCTTCACAAAAAAATCTTCGCACATCACGGATGAAGCGGTGCGTCCGCCTAATCTGCCTCAGGCTCCGAGCTGCCATGTTGATGGGTGACTCGGTCTTCATCAAACAATTCCGCCATTTCCGCAGCCATCACGTCGTTGTCGTGAGGTACCGACACCACCGAAATTTCTTTTCTGACCTTGGGCTTCTCGGTGACTTCAGGCTTGTCGGAAGGTTCCGTCTCTGGTTGGTTGGTAGGATTGTCCATGGGGAGGTTCCAATCTGGGTGGTGCGCCTACTCGAAGGATTCGAGGGACGATTGTTCTGGAAATTGAAGCTGACATGAATTGCAGGTGAGAAAATATATCGATTCCCGCACAGACATGATAATACGAAAATTCAAACTGTGGTCCCGTTTCATGCAACTAGGGCAGGAGATATCCCGAAGGCGATATTTCACGTCTGGTTGCGTTTGTAAATAAAATTCCATATCGGCGTACACAGGGAACGTGTAGTGGCAATCGATGCAGAGGCCCTTCCAGTTCCCGTCTTCTTTTACGTCCCGACTATCAATGCCAAATCGACTCTTCTTGCAAATCGCGCATTTCACCTGCGTCAGTCGCGCCTCTATATCTTTGACAGCCATCATGGTTATGCATTAACTCCTGTAAGAATACCTATCTATTCCATCGGTTAGAAGTATAGAAGCTTAACCGGGGTGTCGCAACTTGTGTGGGGAATGTTGAAAAAAGCCGCCAGCGGCGTTCCCTGGCATTACCGAAGCGGCTCGCGCAGACATAGTCGCCCATTTGCCGTGCTCACGTACTATGAGTACGCTCCGCGCGTCAAAAGGGCTGCGGCCTTGCTGGGCGGACTTTTTTGAACATTCCCTCCCACTGAAGCAAATCGTCTGACCTGAAGAATTTTTAGCTAAGGGCATAAAATATTCAACAGGCTCTGATGGGGTGAGACATGCTCACGCTATACTGAAATCTCAAAAACGTGATTGATCGACCATGCCTGAACTGCCTGAAGTTGAAGTCGTTCGCCAACAGCTCGAATCGCACATTGTGGGCGGGACGATCCAAAATGTGTGGATCGGTCGCGATGATATCGTTCGCCAGGGGTTGAAAAGCTTACCGTGGTACATCAAGACTCAGTTGGTGGCCGTCCAACGGTGTGGGAAAAGTGTGGCCCTGGTGTGCGAGCAAGCAGGTGAACGTCGTTATATGGTCGCTGAGTTAGGGATGACGGGGCTGCTGCTCTTTGATCGTCAGTCTGTGCCCAGTGAAAAGCATCTACATGTGGTGATTCAGCTTTCGAATGCCAAGCAGGGCGCATTGCATTATTGGAACGCACGCCGATTTGGGCGATTGTCTTTCCTCCATGCGCAGGAATGGGAGGCCTATCGACAACGCCGGTTTGGCTTGGACCCCTTGACGGTTTCTGAGAACGAATTTGCGGCGTTAATCAAAGGCTGTCGCGGGCGCGTAAAAGCCTTGTTGCTGAATCAGCAACGTATTGCGGGCATCGGGAATATTTATGCCAATGAGATGCTCTTCCGGGCAGGCATACACCCGGATGCCCAGGGGCATCGATTGTCGAAGAAGCGAATTCAGTTATTGTTTGGAGAGATGCAGGAGGTGTTACTTGAGTCGATCGACAAAGGCGGCTCGTCCATTCGTGATTATCTGTCGCCAACTGGCACGCAAGGACAATTCCAAAACTATCATCAAGTCTACCAAAAGACGAGACAGCCCTGTCCCCGTTGTACGACTCCCATTCTTCGGTTGGTAAGTGAACGGAGTTCGTTTGTTTGTCCAAGTTGCCAGAAGCGATGACGAGATGCAGGGTTTCTCCCCTGCAGACGAGTCACGTTTGTTTCGGCAAAAGTGACCAAAACCATTTCTGCCCGTGCGCGACCCCAAGGGGGTCCCTCTCTTTTGCAAGATGGCGAGAGAACTCGCTCCGCTCAAACAGCTCTCGCCGAGAGGTGGGATTCGGGGCGATGGCCCAGTCGCGCCCAACGCAGGAGAAAGACAAAACCTGAATGACAATCGAAAAAAAATGGTAAGGTGAGTTTACGGATTTGATCAAGGGATGCGTTGAAATGTAACAGAATACGACATTCTGTTATGTGGTAATCACCATAAAGATACTTTGGCAGTGAGACGTCACATGTCGGTGACCTAGTGATACAGTTTGTGAGGCGTCGTACGATTAGCCGTCCGCTTACGACCCAAAGCAGAAGTACACGACTGACCGCTATCAGAAGGTGGGTCTTATGCCGATCCGCATAAGAACCCGTCATAAATGATCGATAGGGCATAACTCATTGAAATGGAAACGATAATATTGCTAAATTCAGAAATTTCGATGGCGTGTTATACGGACAGAAATGGGCAGATCCGGTTGTTATGCGGATCGGCCTAAACATTGTTATGCCTTAAAGTCGACGGCTACAGGAGTTCAAAGATGAAAACACTTAAATCATTATTCATTTTAGGTTTTTTGCTTAGTTTTTCTCATACTGGTTTGGCTGACTTTAATTTTTATGAAGAAAAATGCGAAGAAGTGGCTGAGCTAGGTTGTAAGGAGCCTTTAGTTCCCGGCCCCAAATGCTTGGTTACAGCGCAGGGTGCATGTAAATAATTTGAAAAAATCGATAAATGTGAGTGGAAGGCCGTAATCCTTGGTGCCCCGATATGGACTTGTAAGGCCGTGAATGGAGCGTGTAAAGCGTATCACGAGATTTGTAAAGAATATGAAAATGTGTGCAAAGCAGGATATAAAGAGGCATGCAAAAATGTACTGCGGCCGTATGCGAAAATCAAAGATGAACTTTACTGGCTCCTATATCAAGAGTACATGAAGAGTATTGGCGCTTCTTATGAGGGGGCTATTTATGAGTCTATTAGAAAGGATCTTCAACCGTTTTACACAGTTAGTTTAGATACGGTTAGGGTTTCGTTAGGCTCTGCATCTGACGGGGCAGGGATCACGGACTGCACCCATATCCATTTTCCGGACGAAGAATTAGTTCATACGCTGCAAAGTGGCGAGGCCATTGCCAATTCTTCAAAGCTCCACTGTGTTCTACATGAGTTGAAACATGTACAGCAATGCCAAGATATTGGTAGTAGGAAAAAATATGGGGTCATGTGGTTTAGTCAATTTGAGATAACTCTAAAGGTAAGGATTGATGAGACAATTCGTGATGCACTTAGCTTGCTCTCTGGTAAAGGTGCAAAATACGTGCATGACGCAATGCCTATGGAAAAAGATGCGGAAGATTATGCGAATTCAATTCTCGATAAAGTCAGAAGTGATACAAGGCATGGTCATTTATAGATAAATGTGGAAATGAGCATAACATGGCGCTCAACCGGAGCGCGGTTATAATGCGGTTTTGTTTATTCAGCTTTCTGGGCCGCGCCCGGTTAGCTTTACGTTAGCCGACCAGAAGCGCGGCCATCACCATAGGAGCCATCGTGGCACGACCGACACAACTCGACCCGCGTTATGTGAACCGACGCGCATCCCTTCCCTATGGCTTGCGCGTCGATGAGGTCGAGAAGGCCGTGTCGGAGACGTACCGGCTCTTGCATGGCGTCAACGACTATCTCGTCGGGGCGGGGTTTCTCTCCTTGGAAGCACTTCTTCTGGGCAATTCGCTCTCTGGGATCGTCTCCGAGTTTCTGGTGAAGAACATTGCCAGAGCGTCCTCCACGCTTGAGGCGAACCTGAAGGTCGGAGGTCACCCGGACCTTCTTCCCAAGGGGCACTATTCGTCCAATCTGGTGCTCAAGGGGGAGGCTGGAATTGAGGTCAAGTCCTCAATCCAGAGGGGCGGCTGGCAAGGCCACAATCCTGAGGACTGTTGGCTGATGGTGTTTCGATATGCTGTCGGTGCGCAAGAGGATGGAACAACGCAGCCCCTCACCTTTGTTGAGATCTTGTGTGCGGAGGTCAAGCAGTCCGACTGGTCGTTCTCCGGACGGAAGGGGGCGTCCCGTCGGACTCCTACTGCCTCATTAACGGCGACCGGCGTCGAGAAACTCCGGCGGAACTTCCTGTTTCGTCTCCCCGATGTCGGCGTCGGAGCACATCGGGCTGTGTTGGCGAAGCCGTGACCCGCTTCGCACCCGAGGCGCCTTCAGGCAAAGAGACTTTGCTGCTCGCGAGTCGGAGTCTTGCCGTTTTCAGCAAGCCGCGCGTCTCCGTTGGGCACAAACGCGGCCAGTCGAGGAACTGCAGCTTTGGCCATGGCGAAGAACTCGGGGTCGCTCTCGATGCCGATGCTCTGGTATCCGACTGCTGCGGCTGCCGCAATCGTCGAACCGCCACCCATGAAAGGATCGAGGATAACACCCTCTCCGAGCGGCAGCGACGCCCGCACAATCTGGCGCATGAAAGCCTGCGGCTTCAGCGACGGGTGCGGGGCAATATCCCGTTCAGGGGAGCGCGTTGGCGAGCTTCGAATCACGTCACAGAAGGGCTGCTCTTCTCCAATGCGCCTCAAGCCGCCGGTCTTCCACTTGCGAAGATTATCCTGCACCCGCCCCTCGCATGGTCTTCTGAAGAGACCCCATGGTTCCCAGCAGGAGCGCGGCATGACGGTCACATCCTCAAACTCTTTGTGTGCATTCTTCGGGCGGTCGCCGCCGCGCAGCGTTTGAACAAGTCGAATGATCTCGCCCCGCTTTTCGAAGCCGGCCTCCATCATCGCAACGTAGACCAAGTGCGAAAGCAGCGGGTTGGTTGCAATGAAGACGTGCCCGCCCGGGACAAGGACTCGCAAGACGCTCTTAGCCCAGCGAGAGAAGAAATCGCCCAGCTCGCGCCTCTCTTCCTCGCTAAGGACAGTGAAGCGTGGAACAGGTCGGCGTATACAACCGCCAAGCGCCGGTGGAATCCGCCACACGCCGCCTTTTCCCCGGCGGAGCTTCGATGTTTCTTCCGCTGTGTACTCCTTGAGGCCGTAGGGTGGGTCCGTGACGACTGCGTGAATCGAGTCCGATTCGCGTCGTGCAAGCCAGGACAAGCAGTCGTCCTCGACCAACTTGTACCCCGGTTTGCCCGCGGCGTACGAAGCGCGGCTTTCGCGAACGGTGAGTGCCGACGCGGCTGGCAGCCCGTTGTCGTAGGTCCCTTCTCCGAACGAGTCGCGCAGCATGGTGGGTGCCGCCACAGGATGGTTTTGAAGAATCTCTCGCACGTCGGCAGGAACATGGCCGTTCAGGATCAGGAGAGGGGCCGGATCGATCTGCCAGGTCTTCGCCAGGCGCTCGATCATGTTGGTTGCCGGTCTCGCCTTCCCTCCTTCGAGGCGCGACAAGTAACCCTTGGTCACTTGGAGTTTCCTCGCGAGTCGTTCCAGCGTCCAACCGCGAGACTCGCGCTCCGACCGGAGAACGGTTCCAAGCTGCGATGCTGCCGTATCGGGGCGAACGTCCGTGGGGGTTTTCTGACTCTTCGTGTTCTTCATGTGCGGGAGAATAGCTCTGTTGACCAAGTCAGTCAACCGCCTTCTGTGGGTTCTCATCCCAGAGGCCAATACCGAGCACCATCCGGCTGGTCGGCTAACAGCCGGTTGCAGCGGACGGCGCTCCGCGCCGCCGCTGAACCGGAGCGTTCGACGGAATAAGTAGCAATGAGCTTCACGTTGGAAAGGATTGTTCCCTGGGGCCGGTCTCTCGGCGAATACATAGCAATGTTCGATCTGTCCGATGCGGCCCTTCGGAATCGTATCTTGGGCTGTGGCGACGGTCCCGCGTCGTTTAACGCGCTGCTCACAGCTCAGGGCGGGCATGTCGTGTCCGTTGATCCGCTGTACCGGTTTTCTGCGCAAGATATCCGCAAGCGTATTGACGAGACCCATGCGAAAGTAGTGGCGCAGACGCGTAACAACATGCATGAATTTGCCTGGACAAGTATCTCGTCCGTAGAAGGAAAAGGGGACGCTTCCCTTTTTAGATGTGTTTCTTAAGTGTCTCCCGTCTTTGGCTGCGGCGGAGCCGAAGCCCCGAATCGACTGTTCGGCGAGAGCTGTTTGAGCGCTTCGATCAGACTCAGGGTAGACTCCACGAGTTCTCTCGCCATCTTACTTGTCCTGAGCGGAGTCGAAGGATTCGAAGCTTTGGCGGAGGGACCACGGAGAGCCTGTTTCTGAACAGGGTCGGAGGGGCCGCAGACGGGCGGAAATGGTTTTGGGTCCTTTTGCCGAAACAAAAGGACCTCGTCTGCAGGGACGAAACCCTGCTCCAATATTTTTCACCCACACTTGAAACACTTTTTGGACACTGACATGAGAAAGAGGCAGCATGAGATGCTGCGGCTACGGGGGGAGAGGATTTTCCGCACCGGCACAACACGCTCAAACCTACACGTGTAGCTGCACAATCTTATTGTGCCCTCTGCACGCGCATCAATGGCTACTGCCGCGCGGAAGAAGCAGCATGAGATGCTGCGGCTACGGAGGGAGAGGATTTTTCACACCGTCCCGACATCCTAATTTAAGAATGTCGCTGCGCCATCTCATTGTGCCCTCTTCAAATGTCGCAATGGACACTAACGCGCGGAAGAAGCAGCATGAGATGCTGCGGCTACAGGGGAAGAGGATTTTTCACACCGTCCCGACATCCCAATTTAAGAATGTCGCTGCGCAATCTCATTGTGCCCTCTTCAAATGTCGCAATGGACACTAACGCGTGGGAGAGGCAGCATGAGATGCTGCGGCTACAGGGGGGAGGATGCGAAGAAACATAGGGGAATGTGGAAAAGGGGACGTTACCCTTTTTTATTGTCTGAATTTATGTCTTAAGTGTTTCCCCGCGTTTGGCGCGGCGGAGCTGGAGTCCCGAATCGGCTTTTCGGGCGAAGGCTCTTTGAGTCCTTCGGGAAGTACCCAGGATACACTCCGCGAGTTTCTGAGCCATCTTGACCTGTCCTGAGCTGGTCGAAGGATTCGGGGCGGCGAACTAGGCACCCCGGAGAACCTGCTCTTGCAGGTCCAGAGAGGACGCGCACAGGCGACCATGGTTTTGGGTCCTTTTGCCGAAACAAAAATGGGCTCGTCGTGCGAGGGCGACCTTTCGCCTAATCATTCCCAAGCCAAAGAAAATAGGGCTGATACTGTGACATGAAAAAGAAAGGGTTGGGTCTTTTGTTGAGGGTTTGAGGAAACGGTTATCAATCTTTCGGCATTCTTGGACGTTGGGACATTTCAACCATGGTTTCAAGACGGACTACTCGTTTATCAACCGCGACAACATGATCATCAAGTTTCTCAATATCACGATTGAGCCGTTTCACTTCCTCAGTTAGCTTCAGCGTATCGAGTAATAACTCTTTCCAGCCTGCCATTAGACTGCCCCGAGTTCTTTAAGGGTTTTATTTAACTTCTTTCGCGTGGACCGAGTATCGTGAATGGCTTCTTTGAGACGGGCCGAAACCAAGGCCATTAACTCATTTTCTTTGAGCGCATCAAACCCTTCTGGATCGTAGGCATCAATCGCCTCGCGGACGATCGCGGTCGCAGATGTTTTCTTATGTTTGGCAAGACGTTCGAGTTTTGAGACGTTTCTTTGAGAAACGAGATATTGTTTTCGAATGAGCGGCGTCGTGTCAGTTGGCATGAGAGTCCCTCCGTAATTGATGTATCATTATACACATACACATTTTAAGGGCCAACAAGATATTTGGTTAAAAGAAAAGAGCCAGACCAACTGGCGGCAACAAATTTTAATTGGGTTGAAAATTTATGGAACAATTGCCCCCGATGGAGAAAATACCGACATCTCGCAAACAAAGGAAGGACCGGAAGGCAAAAACATATTCTGCACTGCCTCAGTGCTATGGGAAAGGGGAGCAAATAAAAAGGGAAAAAAAGGGGACGTTACCCTTTTTTATTGTCTGAATTTATGTCTTAAGTGTTTCCCCGCGTTGGGCGCGGTGGAGCTAGAGGCCCGAATCGACTTCTCGGCGAAGACGGTTTGAGTCCTTCGGGAAGGACCCAGGATACACTCCGCGAGTTTCTGAGCCATCGTATTCGGGATGGAGGCGAAGGCATCCCGGAGAACCTGCCCAGAGAAGGTTCAGAGGGGCCGCGCACGGACAAAAATGGTTTTGGTCACTTTTGCCGAAACAACAGTGACTCGTCTGCAGGGGCGACACCCTGCTTTAAAATTTTTCCGCCACACCTGAAAAACATTTTGGTCACTGGCGCGCGGCAGAGGCAGCATGAGATGCTGCAGCTACAAGGGGATAAGATTTTCCCGGTCGGGCCAACATCCCCACCCACATTACAACGGCTCACCAAGTTTACGGTTTTAAATCCGACTCCACTCGTAACCCATCCAAGAATTTATTAAACCCATTGAACATATCCACCACAGCCATCAGCTCGATCAGCGCCGCATCGTCATACCCCATTTGCTTGAGGGCTGCCGAATGCGCATTCACGCAGTATTCACAATTGTTGGTGGCAGACACGGCCAACGCGATAACCTGCTTGGTCTTTGGATCTAATTGACCTGGCCCCATGATCACTTTAAACCGTGCCCAGGTGACGTCCAGGTACCCAGGATGGTTGGCCATGGCTTTAAATATATTCGGCACAAATGTCACGCCAAATGTTTTTTTGACTTCGGCATAGATCGCTTTCACCTCGGACGTTGCCTCTGCCTCCTCAACAAAATTCACAGTTGCCATATTCGATTCTCCTTCATCCAACAGCAAATATTAAAAGCGGGCTATCCACTTGACGCAAGTACATCCTATATTGAGTGTTTGCTCTCATGGAGGAGCCGAAACAACTGATTGGTGGAACCGACTACCCGCGCACATTTAACGAGGTTGAATGCTTTTTCAAGAGCGAAGCCACCTGTCGTGCCTATCTCACGAGCATGCGCTGGCCAGCCGGATACGAATGGTCGCGATGCGGATCCCCGCACGCCCCTTGGAGCACGGAACGCGGGTACTTGCATTGTCGCGATTGTGGAACAGAACGTTCGGGCACGGCGGGCACGATATTCGAGCGCACTCGAATTCCCTTGAAAACGTGGGTTTTGGCCCTCTGGTTCGTCACCAGCCAGAAGCATGGAGCCAGGGCCTTGGGGCTCACACGTGTTCGGGGATTGGGAAGCGATCAAACAGCATGGACCTGGGTGCATAAATGGCGACGTGCGATGGTGCGGCCGGGACGTGATCGGCTTCGTGGACATATTGAGGTGGACGAACCATTCGTTGGCGGAAGCAACAAAGGGGGTCAACGAGGCCGTGGTGCAGCACGCAAGGCCATTGTGCTCATCGCCGTGGAAGTGCAGGAGCCGAAGGGATTTGGGCGTGTGCGAATGCGATGTGGGCCAGATGCCTCGGGATAGAGTCTCATGCCTTTTGTGTGCGACAACATTGAACCCGGGTCCACGGTTCTTACCGATGCCTGGCGCGGGGATAACCGTGTGACGAAGCCGGGCTACACCCACATCACAACAAACCTCTCCGCTAGCGGAGAGCCGGCCCATGTCGCCATGCCCGGCGTCCATCGAATCGCGGCTTTGCTGAAACGCTGGCTGCTCGGCATTCACCAAGGGGCTGCAAGTGGCAAACATCTCGAATACTATCTGGACGCATACACGTTTCGATTGAACCGTCGACCCTCGGCTTCCCGCGGGCTCCTTTTCTCTCGCTTGATGCCGCAGGCGGTGGTGACGAAACCGGTTTCCTCTCGCCAAATTATCTGTGATCATGACCCCAATATGTAGTACGGGCTTGCGTTAAGTGGATAGCCCACTATTAAAATATGCACTGGTTCATTAATTCTGAATACACGCCGTCGAGGATACTTCCACCTACACAGCTAGACCAAAGCCATCATCTACATCATCCCAAAAATCTTGGAGCCCGGCTTTCAAAATTCAAACCCATCGCTGCATATTTGATGTACCCCTCACCACTTCGCCTCGAGCTTTTGTCAAATGTTGGGGATGCCGTGACTAGGCGGCCTTCCTGGCTTTCTTTTCTCCATCAATG
>JAQBUF010000077.1 GCA_027623995.1 Nitrospirota bacterium | reverse complement strand
CGGGCCTGCATGATGCCCCTATTCGTTTCGTCCACTCCATAGGAACCTCCTGACTGGAGAGCCGTATGCGAGAGAACTGCACGTACGGTTCGGAGGGAGGGGGAGCGCAACTCAATGCGCCCTCCCTACCCCTATCAATAAACCTAAAGTGGCCATGGCCTGAGGAAAACTAGTCAAAGTAAGTGAAGTCATATGGTGAAGGGGGCGAGGGAAGAGGACTTCCCTAAATAGTTCAGGACCAATTAAACCCACTTTAGCTTTTCAACCACCAAAGAACAGCTGTTTCAGACTCTTTTTCTCTTGCAGCCGCGGTTTAGGAATTTGGCCGCACAACCAACAATATCCGGAGACAATGCTGCCAGGCGTGATGGGTTTATTGACAAGGGCAGGGTCACACACCATATCGACAATCCCACCATCCGTTCGAACTAAGATCCAATGATACTCACGGTGTGAATGTGTATTTCGCAGGACTGCGGTCTCAACCACGCGCCCAGAAATCTCAGCATAGGATTCCTGGAGCAATGATATTCCCGCACCCGTTTTTGTCAATCCCGACGGCACAAAGGACTCTGGATCGGATTTTCCCTGCCCGACCTCCGAAGACTGAAATGCTTCGAGGGAAGGAAAGGCATCGAGATTGTAGGCGAACGCGGATAACCGAATGGGATTAATGAACGGTAGATCCAAGTTTGGATACCGTCCAATATCGACGATGTCACACACAAACTCGAACGCGCCCGACTGCGGATTGTTGTGTTTGGGATTCACCCATCCCCGAATCGCGCTTTCTAGCACCGTATCGTCCTTGCGATGTAAGACACGCGTAATACCCACATTCACCACAGACTTTTTTTGGAAAAATGGCGTGACGCCAATCAAGTTGTAATCCTCGTCCATCTGTAGCCATAACTCGGCGCCTTCGCCGCTGGTCCAACGAAGATATCGGCCTTTGGGACAATTGAAGGTTTTGGTGAGATCAATGATCTCTAGCGCTAACGCTTCAATTTCCTCGACCGATTCGGCGGGGAAGCCTATGGAAGTAAAATGACTTGGCATCTTTTTAAGGTATTTTTATTTTATCTTTGCGGGGTTTCGTCCCCGCCGACGAGACACTTTTGTTTCGGCAAAAGTGTCCAAAACCATTTCCGCCCGTTCGCGGCACTGCGGGTGAACTCCGCCCCGGCACCGAATTATATGGCTCGGGAACTCGCTCCGCTCAAACAACCCTCACCGAATAGTCGAATTCGGTACCGCGGCTCCGCCGCGCACGAAGGCGGGGTGAGAAAAACTTTTGTTATTCTTAATTTCATAAAATTTCAAACAAAACTTCTGGCCCCCAAATCGGAAAAATTTAGTTATCATCTTCGAACCAGAGCGCCATGAATAAACCGCAGGTAATTATAAAAAGGATTCCTATAAACGCAATGGTCACATTTTCATCAGATTTAGAGCGAGGGTTAGAGATTAAGTTTGACAGTAATGCAGTCATGCCTGAAAAACAAAAGATTAAAAAGGTGGTAAGCACGCCTCTTCGCACGCAGATCTTTTCATGAGAAATTTCAAAACCTCCATCTTTATCCCAACGAGTGGCTCCCTTATCCTTAAGATCAAGATAAGAGAATAGCATTCCTACCAAGGTTGCGTAATAGAATCCGATGCCGTACCCCCAAGACCATACATACAGACTTCGCCTTAGCGCTTGTTTAAAAGTCAGTATATTCCCATTGAAATCTTTCACAGTTGTTCGTAGGAACCATTTCCCTGGAGTTGTTCCATAAGTCGAGAGAAAAATTGCTTCAAGCGGTACCCATATAAAGGCCGTCAACATTGGGGCCTAGGAGGCGATGATGAGCTATCCGAACGAACGGAAGGAATCGGTGTTGAAAAAGATGTTGCCGCCGCAGAGCCACTCCATCCCAGAGTTGGCCAGAGCGGAAGGCATCTCTGAGGCGACCTTGTATGCCTGGCGAAAAGCCGCTCGGGCTGGAGGGCGCTTGCTGCCGAACGACGCCCAGACGCCTGAGGGCTGGACGTCCGCCGAGAAATTTGCGGCCGTGGTGGAAACCGCGGCCTTGAATGCGATCGAGCTGGCCGCGTACAGTCGGCATCGAGGCCTGTACCCCGCGCAGCTCCACGCCTGGCGGCAAGCCTGTGAACAGGCCAATGATTGGGACCGGAGTCAGTCGCGACGGCTCCAGGAGACCCGCAAAGCGGATCAGCAGCAGATCAAACAATTGGGCCGAGAGTTGAGGCAGAAGGAGAAGGCGCTGGCTGAGACGGCGGCCTTGCTGGTGCTGCGAAAAAAAGCCCAGGCGATTTGGGGGGAAGTCGAGGACGTATGATTACACCCTCAGATCGCCAGCACACGGTCGACTTGATCAAAGAGGCGCAGGCAGCTGGCGCATCGTGCGAGAAAGCGTGTCATGAGGTGGGCCTCAGTGTGCGCACCTATCAACGCTGGGGGCAAGGTGGGGGCGTCAAGCACGACCGCCGGCCCACGACGGCTCGGCCCGCGCCCGCCAACAAGCTGACGCCGCAGGAGCGTGCCCAGATTCTGACGATTTGTACGCAGTCGGCCTATCAGAATGTTCCTCCCTCGCAAATTGTTCCGGCCCTTGCGGACGAGGGCGTCTATGTGGCCTCAGAATCCAGCTTTTATCGGGTCTTACGGGAGGCGGAGCAGCTCCAGCATCGAGGAAAGGCACGAGCCCCCCGCACCGTGACCAAGCCCACGGGGTACCAAGCCACAGCACCGAATGAAGTTTGGAGTTGGGATATCACATTTTTGGCGACGACGATTCTGGGCATGTTCTTTCGGCTCTACCTGGTCATGGATGTGTATAGTCGGAAGATTGTGGCGTGGGAAGTGTATGAAACCGAAACGGCTGAGCAGGCGGCGACGGTCATTCAGAAAGCGTGTCTCGCCGAGGGGGTCAACCGCGACCAACTGGTCCTGCATTCCGACAACGGCGCTCCGATGAAAGGGGCGACCATGCTCGCTACGCTTCAACGATTGGGGATTGTCCCCTCCTTTAGTCGCCCTTCAGTGAGTGATGACAATCCCTATTCGGAAAGTTTGTTTCGCACGTTGAAATATACCCCCGCGTATCCGGCAAAGCCGTTTGTCAGCTTGCTGGCGGCTCGGGAATGGGTGCAGACCTTTGTCCAGTGGTATAACGCCGTGCATCGGCATAGTGGGATTAGATTTGTGACGCCCGCAGAGCGGCACGGGGGCCAAGAGCGGGTCATTTTGGCCAACCGCCAGGCCATTTATACGGAGGCGAAGCACCATCATCCTGAACGATGGAGTGGACCGATTCGCAACTGGACACCCAAGGGAGCCGTCTGGCTCAATCCGGACAACGCTGACAGGCCAGAAAAGACGTTATTGGAAAACGTGGCATAAGAAACGCGACAACTATGTTGACAATTACCGGTATAACCCTTCTGCTTGATCCAATTGGTTGGAGTAGTAAGCATTTTTCCCTTCTTTTATTAAATCTTCCCAAGCTTTCTCCTCTGAACAAGAAATTAGAAAAACAAAAAAAATGAAAAGAAGAAGAGGAAAAATTTTCAATTTTCTTTCCTTAAAAAAATCACTTCCAAGTTTTCCAACCGAGTCACTAGCAAGGTGAGAAGAATTAAGAAGATTGCAATAAATCAAAAACCGTTGTTCACGAACTTATCACTAAATTGCCCAGTCTCAAAACGACCACGGGCCCGCTTTCTTTTGAAAGGGGGCCCGTGGGGGGGTCGCGCTTAGGGCGCGGGGACTTCTAAATTTTTTGTTTTGACCCTCTGGCCGAAAAGCGTTTTATCTTTGGCTAGGTTGCCGAAAGGAGGACTGTTGTTCAAGCCCTTTCCGTCCTTTCCCTTTGAGATTCAGATTCCTCTCCGAGATGTGTGTGGTTCGTTGAACCCATGTGCTGACGAGCACGATCGTTATGTCGGGAGGTGCCTGGGCGGCAACGCTGGAAGCCCGCTTTGCGATATCAACCTTTGGTTGGCCGCGGGCCTTACTGATTTGGTGGGCTGAGGTCTTCCATACTGGACCCCCTCTTGGTTGTACCGGGAATCTCCAATGAGCCTTCCGTGTGCTCCTCCCGGCGCGTGATGTTTCTACGCTTGCCTAAAGAAAATTCTAGGCCTCTTTCTCAGGTGTTGTCAATAGAAATCTGAATAGAAAAAAACGGATCATACGCAATATAGGGTTTTACGGATCATACAAAATTTAGGGTTCAGGTAGCACAAGACGATCAGGTGAAAATAATTTTGCGGCGTGAAGCTCCCCCTCATTGATTATTTCGCCTCTCCTTTCGAGCGAAGCGCATCGTCGAGTTTTTTGTGTAGCTGCAGCATCTCATGCTGCCTCTTCCTCGCATCAGGAGCCATTGTTGCGTTGGAAGAGGGCACGATAAGATCGTGCAGCTACACAAGAAAGAAAGACAGGGACAAGAAGTTCCATCTATTCAGAATTGGATGGCGGTAGGGGTAGAACTATATATTGCGTATGATCCAAAAAAGCCTCTGAACCCTTCGCCACTCAGATGAGAAGAGTAGGGGACTTAGTTTTCTTTTTGCGCTTTTTTTCCTTACTCGCATCTCACCAACATGGTATATTTTTGAAATGGTCTCCACGATGAAAGCGATGATTCTTGATCACCATGCCGATGTCGGCACGGCTCCGTTGCAATTACGGGAGTTGCCAGTTCCTGAGCCTGGGCCGGGGCAGATTCGAGTTAAGGTTCATGTGTGTGGAATCTGCCGGACGGATCTCCATGTGGTGGAAGGAGAGTTGCCGACTTCTACTCGACCGATTATTCCTGGGCATCAGACTGTTGGCATCGTGGATAACATCGGCGCGGGCGTTACCACGCTGAAAGAAGGTGATCGAGTGGGCATTGCCTGGCTCCAGCGAACATGTCGGGCCTGTGAGTTTTGCCTGAGTGGTCGGGAGAATCTTTGTGAGCATCCGACGTTTTCAGGCTATCATGTCCATGGCGGATTTGCTGAGTATGCTCTGGTATCGGAAACGTTTGCGTATCGCATTCCTTCTATATTCACGGATGAAGAGGCCGCACCGCTTCTGTGTGCGGGGATCATTGGGTATCGGGCATTACACCGCAGCAACATTCAACCAGGGCAACGTTTGGGCTTGTATGGGTTTGGGGCTGCGGCGCACATCACGATTCAAATTGCGCGGCATTGGGGATGTTCGGTGTCTGTGGTTTCCCACCGAGAGTAGCATCGACAACTCGGATTGCAATTAGGGGCTACGTGGGCTGGACCTTCGACCGAGATGCCGCCTGAGAAGTTACACAGCTCGATTATCTTCGCCCCGATTGGCGAACTCGTGCCCCCGGCACTTCAAGCCTTGGAACGGGGAGGAACGCTTGCCCTCGCGGGCATTCACATGTCGGCCATTCCATCGTTGGATTATTCGCGCGATTTGTTTTACGAACGCACGCTGCAAAGTGTGACGGCCAATACTCGGCAGGATGGGTTTGACTTGCTTCAGATTGCGGCAGACATTCCCATCCGCACCCACACACAGACCTTTCCTTTGGAAGAGGCGAATCTGGCGCTTCAGAAGTTAAAAGAGGGCCACATCACTGGTGCTGGAGTGTTACACATCCAATGAACCCTTTCGCTCTTATTCCAGCGATCCCTCTTTCGCTATAAATTCTTCGTCGATATTGCGAATATGTACGGCCCGACCATGGTCGTCGAGATAGGCTTCGATCCAATCGCCCACATGCGCCGGTCGATCAATGGTGGTATTTTGATCCACAGGAATTCGATGTTCTTGTCCAGTGATATCTTTCACGATATAGGCCGCGCCTTCGATGACCACGACTTGCCCTTCTTTGGTTTGCCTATCGCTTGGTAAGCCCAGATCCTTTTGGACTTCTTGATACCCGCGGGTTCCCAGCACAATGCCCAGTCCTAACACCTCTTGGTTGGTATTCTGCGTGACATCCGTTTCTGTTTTGAGTTCCGGCTCTGTCACGCAACCACTTGCTCCTAACACCAAAAGACAGGTGATTCCTAGAACTCCAGACCGAAGCCTGTCGGTCCAGGCATTTTGCATCTTCAATTGCGTATTGTAGTTGCTCATGGAGCTGGTATTCCTTTCATTTCTCCACCAATGGCCTGCACCCCTGCGGTCGCACAGGCTTCATCAAGGTGGACACCTGGAGCGCCGCCCACCCCAATACCGCCAACGACCTCTCCCTGAATTTCAATGGGCAAGCCGCCACCTAAAATCAAAATCTTGTCATTCATATCGCCAAGCCCTTGAATGCTGGGGAATTTGACCATGAGCTGAGCCAGATGTTCGGTCGGACGACGAAGACTCGCTGAAGTGTAAGCCTTGCGCGAACTACTATCCACCGTATGTGGCCCCGCGCCGTCGTCTCGCAACAGCACTTTTAGATTGCCACTCCGATCCACGACGGCCACGCTCACTTTGTATCCACCAGCGACACATTTGTCCATTGCGGCCACTGCGGCTTTTTCGGCAACCGAAAGTGGAAGGACGGCTTGTCTTGGCAGTCCTTGAGCACTCGCAATGCTGGACATCCCTCCAAGCGCCATGAGTGCCATCAGTGCGAGGACTGTGGTGCGCATTCCGGCGGCTTTCACTTTCCATGTCTTGCTATTCATTTTTCATCTCCTCTTTCAAATTTTTGCACAGTAGAACTTCCCCAACTGAGGGCTTCTCATTTATTCTAGCCTTGAAGAAGGTCCGCGTTAGGCTCTACCCGTCATGGGCACAAATGATACCGGAAGTAATTCTTCTTTCTGCCACCCGCCTGGCGTTCGTTTCAGAATCATCAGGTGTTGCACGGTCTTTCCAAGCGGAAGGATGACTCGGCCTCCAACGGCGAGCTGATCTAGCAACGGTTGTGGAATATGCTCGGGGGCTGCTGTGAGAATGATGGCATCGAACGGCGCTTCTTCCGGCCAGCCTTGGTACCCGTCCCCTGCTCGAACAACCAGATTGAGGACCCCGAGTTTTTGTATCGTGTCCTTGGCCCCCTCCGCGAGTGGCTCGACAATTTCAATGCTGAACACTGTGTTCACCAATTGGGAGAGGATCGCGGCTTGATACCCTGACCCGGTGCCGATTTCAAGCACACGTTCATGTGGCTGAAGCCTCAAGGCTTCCGTCATGAACGCCACGATATAGGGTTGGGAAATCGTTTGCTCAAACCCAATGGGTAACGGATGGTCTTCGTAGGCCTGTTCTCCCTCTGTTTCAGGAACAAACAAATGGCGAGGAACAATTCGCATGGCCTGAATGACGCGAGAATCTGTGACTCCACGGGATAGGATTTGGTCCCGCACCATCCTCTCGCGTTCGACTTGTCGGGGCTGGGGATTTTCCATGGGATTCAATTCCATTCCTTGACTTGATGCGGGGATCAGCAGGTGAAAACCCAGCAATACCCCGACCCACGATCTGAATGTTGGTCCGTAGGTCACAATTCTTGTTTGAGTTTTTCCATGGTCTGCTGGACGTAGGCTTTGGCTTTGCTAAGCCAATCTCCATTCAAGCAGTCAGGATAAAAATCCCACGTCACACGCGTGCCATAGGTCGTCCCAAAATCTTTCTTATTAATTTGGTCGTTCCAGGTTTCAAACGTGAATCGATGAATGCGCACCCCAAAGGAATAATAACGTTCTTCAAGCGCATCGGCTTGATGATCCAAAAAAATTCCCGAGTCGATGGTGAGTCCCGCAAACAGGACAAAGACTGGAATGTTTCCCTTAAACCACCCAACATCGACTGACCCTTGGGCCACGGAAGATTGTTGAGCCAAGGATTCAAAGGCTGCACCATTAAACACCCGCCCATACCGAACCAACCCGGACACTCGCACCATATCCACGACGGTGGACAAGATGTTGTTGGGTTCGGGCCACGCCTTGGCAATAGGCTCGAACACTGCCCAATGCCTGGCTCCGGCTCGGCCCCACACCTCGTGATACAACGTACCGGTAGAAAATCCTAGCCCGGCAAACAGGACATTCTCCATGAGCCACTTGGTGGCTGAAGTATCGATCATGAAGTCGAATTCGGTTCGCGTGCTTCCGACTGGCACCTTGGCAATATCGAACAAAAATCCTGAACAAATTCATTTTGCAAAAATTTTGTGGGTTCGTCGCTGGTCGGTCCTCCACTCACCGTCAGGTTGGTTTGCCAGCATTTGTCGCAGACTTCTTCTTGGGTTCGGGTCCAATTTCTTGTCCAACTGATGGAACCGAAATTCAGCCCGATGGTTTCCCGTGTGTCATTGAATCGCTGGCCTTCGCCATTAAATTCTGTGAATCGAAAAAAGTTCAGGCCCGTGGCTAATTGTGTTTGCTGATCTGGGTATCCCAAGGCCCCCCAATGTACGCCAGGGGATGGCGTCTCGGCTTTCGCAAGCAAAGGCTGAATGGTGAAGAGACCTAACGCCACCGCAAGTGGCAACACCGTTCGGGATAAATGCCAGGTTCGCTTGCTGAGAAAAGAGGTCATAGACAGTGAAAAATCTGGGGAGAAAAAGGGGTCTCTGTAATCTGGGAGAAGTGTACGGGAAAGTTTGCGTGAATGGCTAGGTCTTTTTCAATCGAACATTCTAAATGACGAAACAGCGTTCGTTTCCAAGTCATTCAGACCCAACCCTTGGGCTCCCCTCCTTTTTGTTTCATGAGAATTTTCTAATCTGAATTTAACCTCTTCCTCATCTTGACCACGTACGATACGGATATTAGGCATCGCAGAGGACAACCTTTGGGTGACGAGTCAACACATGATCAAACTATCCAACGTCAACGAGATAAGACACGAGAAGGATGACGCGCTCATGAGCCAACGAATGCTAATTGTGGAATCGGATCAATCCACCTCCAAGTTGTTTGATCAATGGCTCCAAGATATGGGCTTCCAGGCGACCTCAGTAGGTGATGGCGGCGCAGCCATGCAAGCCTTGCGTTCTCAATCCATCGATGGATTGATTCTCGATTTACAGGTCCCGGTCATGAACGGGCTCACCATGCTCACTCAACTTCGCCAACGATACGCTGATATTCCCGTGATTGTGTTGGCTGGGGTGGAGATGACGGACTCGTTGATCGAGGCCTTGGAAAGTGGGGCACGCGATTACTTAACCAAACCGGTGTCTCAACATTTGTTCAAACAAAAATGCCGTCGGGTGTTTCTTAAGGATCGCGGATCACAATTGGGAACCCATTCACAGACCTTCAAGGAGGAAGGATTCAATCCAGAGTTGAATTAACCCGCGAATGGATAAAGGCATGGAGTGCAGCATGAAACGTATTCTTCTCGTGGATGATGATCCTGATATCCGTGTAATTCTTCGATCCGTCTTGGAATCGTATGGGTATCTCTGTGAGGAGGCGTGCAATGGATTGGAAGCACTCGAGAAGATCAAGACCAAGAACTATGCACTTATTCTCTTGGACTACTCTATGCCTGTGCTGAATGGCTTGGAGGTCATTCAGCGATTGGGTCAAGACTCGGGATGTTGTCGACCTCAGGTGGTCATGATGACCGCGAATTCTGGACACGATCTTCGGGTACAGGCATTGGCAGCAGGAGCAACGGCAGTCCTCTCTAAACCTTTTGATATCGATCATGTACTGCTGACTATTGGCCGGGCCTTACAACACAGACATTCTTCTTCACCGTGCTACCACAGTTCTCCGTGAGTGGATAAGCGAAACTGGTTGCCCTTTTACCCGCTGCACCGATGGTCCACATGTTACGTTGCCAATCAACGACCATCACAAAAAGGCCAATGGGTTTCCCTTTCCACTCCACCCGCTATTCCCTCCAGTGAACTATTATGTGTGAGAATTAGCAGCGTTGTTTACAATTCTGACCAGACCAAACTTTCTTCCATGGCCTGGAGTGAACATGGCCGAAAAATTCAATACTCCAAGAGTGGCTTGATGATTCGTTCGTCCTTTGCGTTGGTTTGAGTACGACAAACCTCTGTAAGTTCCTGTTACGGTTCCCAGAAAGATGTAAACAACGCTAAGGAAAGTCACATATTATGGCTTGCGTTTTTTCTTCCCTTGCTTGTGTCGTTGTGACAGACCGCCCTTATTTTTGTTCTCTAAAGTCCTCCTTGCCAATGCTTCCTTTTTGAGGTGCGAGTATTTTCGCACGACATACGCTAGAAGGAGGCCTCCACCTGACATTATCACCAACCAGTCCTCCCATCCCCAACCCGTCTCTACCAGATGAGGCTCAGGCGCGGTGACCACTGCCACCAGCATCATTCCCACCGATATTCCACTATAGAGACACACGGCAAACCACTTCCCCCTGGCACTGGCCAAATGAGGATAAAGTAGCGCAATGAAAATCAGAGGAAAGGATAAGACCGAAATGATTGTGGCGAGAGTCGAAAGACCTTGCATTTGGCGTTAGCCCTTCCCTAGGGAACTATGGAGCATGAGATGTTTTCTGGCCCGTGGACCTGCCTAGACTCCGACAAGCCAAAACCTACCAAGATAACTTGTCAACAGTTATTGTGGATAAAGTTTAAAATTACTGGGCTATGCAGTTGACCGCCTACCTACGACCTATTGTGGTTAGGGATTGAGCGGTCACGGGGTCGGTCTGCA
>JAQBUF010000076.1 GCA_027623995.1 Nitrospirota bacterium | reverse complement strand
CAGGGAGATGGTGCACCATTTGATGCAAGTACCAGGGCCCAGAGTGAGGGAAGGAGAAGAAGGAGGGTGCCCGTTTGATTTCGAAGTCGAATGAGTGAGGTTAAATGTGTGAAAATTTGATTGGGCGGTGAGGGCGGAGGAAGGGACTGGCCTTGTCTTGAAATAGGCATCGACACTGACATTATCGTAGGAGAAAAATTACTGTCAACGTCGGGTTATGGGCATGATGAAATATTATCAGTTGGTGTTCCTGGAAAATAAGGTAAAAAGAAAAAAAATGGAAATGAAAAATGGCTGAGGTCTGACTTTATCGAGTCTGAGGTGATGGATTGGCATTCACGGATGGCTCGACAATAAATCTGGCAATACATAATACCTCTTTTGTGTCTTCACCTGAGGAGACGACGATCATCCATTCCCCAAGATGCAAAGTTGGATGGATCTCTTTCGTACTCCAAATTCGAAAGGAAGAAGATTTTTCCACCTTTAAGCGAATGTTTGCCATCGGTTCCCATCCATCTACGGTCTTTTTATGCCAGGCATGGTGGAAGGTCGTCGGTATTTCTGCCGTCACGCGATTCCAAAACACGACTTGACGATCTGTGTCGGCATTTATGACGGGAAGCGGCGCATTTCTGTTTTGGTTTTTCTCACAAAACACTACTGGGGAATAGGGCTTGACGGGTGCTCGCTTCACGATTTCTCTAGCAAGTTCAACCCCAAGTAGCTCGGCTTGCCCCCAACTGGGCGCAATGGGGTAAAAAATGGTACAAAAAATGAAAGGCCAAAGCCACATAGGAGGACGAGTCATGGGTGATAGTGGATTGAGAAAATGCAAGACAGGAGCCTATGAGTAACTTTGAGAAACCTAAGTTATCTCATGGGTGATGTCAACAACAGAATGAGAGGGATGTTGCCGAAGGGGGCGGAGACACATCAAGGTCGTTCAGGGTTGGTAGTTGGCGTGAGACCACATCCTGGAAAGCCTGAAGACATGGGAATGATTAATCTTTGACAACACATGGTCTATATCGTCCCTGTACTATGCTGAGTATAGAGAAATGCTGGCCAGAAGGGTGTGACGGCAATCACGCAAGGGGGAATTGAATGAGTCAAGAGGAGGAATTTGAAATACGTTCCGTAACAAATACAGTGGTCGTCGTGGAATATTCAGTGTGACTCGTTGTGAATCACATAGATAAGCGAGACTAAGTTGACAGAGCCCATCACACGAAATATGATGGCGGCTGGTTTTCATGGTGAAAATCTTCAAAATCTGTCATTCCTTCCTTTGTGAGCCGGCGTAGCTCAGGGGCAGAGCAGCTGATTCGTAATCAGCAGGTCGGTGGTTCAATTCCACTCGCCGGCTCCATTTAATTGTCCCCAAAATTATGTACATTCTACTTATCCATACCTATTGTCAGTCTCCTCATCCTTAGAACTAAGGGAAAATCACGGGCTCAATATTTTTTTAACTTATTGAAATTGCTTTTGTTTTTTTAAGATTTCGCTATTTGTTTCAGTCTCCTCGCCCTGTGGTGCAGGCAATAGATACCAGCAGTCAATCGCCTGAAACTCCAAATAATTCCCAACGCGGTTCAGAAAATTCGCCTCGTTAAACACAAAAGAAAAAAATCAAAAGTGTCAATCCGTTGGGTGGCAGTTCTTGAATACTAGCCGGAACCAGGAATTGTCCATCGTGAATGGGAAGGTTGAAAAAAGCCGCCAGCGGCGTTCTCGCCCTTTTGCCTGACCTTCGGGTTCGCAGACTTGGCGCTTTGCGCCGCTCGCGCTCACGTACTGAGAGTACGCTCCGCGCGTCAAAAGGACTGCGGCCTTGCTGGACGGACTTTTTTGACCATACCCTCCCACTGATGCGATTAGGTCTTCCTGTAGTATCTGTGGGCCTTGGCCATGAAATATTCAACAAGCCGTGAATCTTGTGGCCTTGTGTTGTGTTTTTCATAAGGCATTTAAGTCATTTGGGTAACCAACCGATAACAATAAGATGAATGGATGATATTCAAACAAAACGTGAAAGAATGCGACATTTTTTTTGTTCGGCTTATGGAACCCAATACACGTCAGGGAGAAGTGACGCTAAGTGGTATCTTCCGTTCCAACAGAATTCGCTAGAGAAGTCTATGAAGAAAATGTGGCGTTGGACTGCCTCCCTCTTGGGGTGTGTCTTTTGCGTGATGATGGAACCGTAGTGTTTTGGAATCGTTGTCTGGAGGAGTGGAGTCATCTCGCTAGAGCGGAAACTCTTGGGCAATCCCTTTTCAGCATATTTCCCTATCTCCCACAAACCAAGTATGTGAAAGCAATTGAAGAGGTTTTTTATACGGGGGAGGCGGCTATCTTGTTATCCGAACAGCATGGCCTCTTGTTTTTGATTGATCACGATCCTGGAGAGGAACGATTCCAGCTGGTGCATATCACCAAGGTCCCATCCGGAGAAGGTGAATGTGCTCGGGTCATGATGACCATTGAAGATGTGACGGAGCTCTATTTACCGAAAAGACTTTTCCAGGCAAAGGCCATGCGAGAGCTGAATGATCGGCGAATCGCTGAAGCGGCGCTTGATCGGTTGGGGCGGTTCCATGAGTTGATACTGCATTCGGCAGGCAATGGCATTTTTGGCCTTGATCGAGATGGAAATACCTTATTCGTCAATCCCGCTGCTTCGAGGATGTTGGGATGGGGGATTGAGGAGCTAGTCGGGCAGTGTATGCATGGCATTCTTGGTCACTGTTGTCCCAAAGGCAAAGATGCTCAGGGGCAAGGGTGTTTTCTGCCCACCCCTATTCAAGAAGACCAGAATCAACTCTTGACGGAGGACTGGTTTCAGAAAAAAGATGGTACCCGGTTTCCCGTGGAATATCTTGGTGCTCCTATTGTGGAAGACGGAGAAGTCGTTGGAGCCGTGGTCACGTTCAGTGATATTTCGAATCGACGTTTTTTGGAACATGAAGTGATGCGATATACGATGAGACTCGAAGAAGAGGTTGACCGAAGAACGAGTCGCATTCGAGAACTTGAACAGCGACGAATGGCCGTGGAAAAGTTGGCGGCCTTAGCCCAAGTTACGGCAGGGGTGGCTCATGAAATCAATAATCCGCTTGCGGGAATAAAAAATTCCTTTCATTTGGTGAAGGGAGCGATTCCTGACACTCATCCCCGATTTAATTATGTGAGCAAAATCGATAAGGAAATTGATCGAATCTCTGGAATTATCAAACGGATGTATCAACTCTATCAGCCTGACCCTGCGGTGTTAAGTGCCGTGAATCTTCGAGAATTAATGCAGGATGTTTCATTAATGGTGGAGCCGGTGTTGAAGCCTTACGGCAGCACATTGAAAATCGTGGTTCCGCCCTCTTTGCCATTAATTCGATTGCCTGCTCGGGATATTACGCAGGTTCTTTGCAACCTTGTCCAAAACGCGGTTCAAGCTTTTGCCGGCAAACAGACCATTGGCCTTGCCGTTGGGATGGATGATGAAGAGATTCGGATCTCTGTCACGGATCAAGCCGGGGGTATCTCGGAGGATATTCTTCCACATATATTCGAGCCATTTTTTACCACAAAATCAGGGCAAACTCAGGGGCAAGGAGGCATGGGCTTAGGGTTATCCGTGGCACGAAGTTTGATTGAGGCCTTTGGTGGGAGCATTGAAGTTCAAAACATCGAGAAACATGGAAGTCTTTTTATTCTTCACCTTCCTCATTTGATAGAAGATGTGGGAGATTGTGGTAACTCATCCCAAGTGTTTCAGGAGAACGTCCATGGCTAATTTCGCAAAAATTTTACTAGCCGATGATGAACACACATTTCTTCATTCAATGGCTGATTTGCTCCGAGATCAGGGGTATGACTGCGATTGCGCTGTGGATGCGATGGAAGCGGATGCGTTGTTACAACAGAATGAATATGATTTATTGATCAGTGATATCAATATGCCAGGCAATGGGCAATTGGAGTTTTTACATGCGGTTCATGTTGAACAGCTAGGATTGCCCATCATTGTCATTACAGGGTATCCCTCAGTAGAAACGGCTGTTCATTCCTTTCGACTTTCTGCGGTTGACTATCTTCAGAAGCCCATTAACATCGAAGAATTATTCGGGCTCATTGAGTCCGCCGTTCAGAAGGGCCAGTTTGTACGGCGGGTACGAAAAACCAGAGAGGAAATGAAAGCTCTCATTGGCACCCTTGAAACCCTTGAAACGGTTGGGATCCATGGGGGAGGCAGTTCGAGTGAGGATTGGAGACCTTTGGCCGTCAGTACCTACCTTGACCAGGCCGTCAGTCATCTCGCTGCCGTGTCAACAGGGTTAAAGAATACTCTCGATACGATCAAACAGGGAGAGACGAGCCAGGTCTCCGAATTGAATCTCGGTGAAACCTGTCCACGTTGTCAGAGCTACCGAGAGGTCCTCTATCATACAGTGCAGGTGTTAACGAAGACCAAAGATGCCTTTAAGTCCAAGAGCCTGGGCGAATTGCGTCGGCACGTAGAAACCGTATTAGAAGATCGTCAAACCCTGATGAAAAAGGCTTAAGTTTTTCTTGGTGATACCGAAAAGTGTAAACAGAGAGTAATGCAGACGATGAATGAATGTGCTTAATGACTGGCTCAGGGTCAGAAGTTGAGGCACAATAATCGGGCTTCCAGCCAAGCACACAGGAAGATCTGGCCTGTTGGTTGATGGCATGAGGGAAGGCTTTTCACAACACTGGTGAAGGTCTTGCTTTGTGCTTTTTTTTTGCAAAGCACGCAGGGTGGTAGCGACGGACTTGAGTGCTGGAATCTTAGTCACAAGTCAGTCAGCCTACCGTTTCCGAGCATGACCTTTCACAGATTACCGTGTTTGATATAAGGAGGTTCCTATGTTCAATGATGGAATTCTTACGATTACCGATGTGGCAAACTTTTTGAAAATCCCAAAGTCCTCGGTGTACAAACTTATCCATGACGGAGGCTTGCCAGCTCACAAAGTGGGAAAGCACTTTCGAATGGTTCAAGATGAAGTGAAGGATTGGTTGCATCAGGGGGGATTGACAGTAACAAAACCCTAATGAACTTCTGTTCGTTAAAATATTTTGAGTGACCATGCTGATGGCGAGGCATGATTTCTTAAAAAGATGTTGCCAAGAGTGAGCCTTTGAGGATAACGGAACTGTCTCGATATCCTGGACAGTTCTTTTTGAGAATCCATTGTTTCACGTGTTCTTGCTATGACTGATTGGTCCTTAACCCACATCGTTTGCGATCCATCTTCTTCGTCTACGGTTCATCAAGATGAAACGGGCCTTCAGGCTCGTCTTATCGTGGAGCAGGCGTTGGATGCCATTGTCACATTCGATGCCACTGGCATTATTATCCAATGGAACCCACAGGCTGAGCGGTTATTTGGGTGGACTGAGGGTGAGGTCCTTGGCCGATCATTTCTGGATCTGGTGCTCGCTTCGCAATATCGCGAAAGCTATTCACGAGGAATTCAACGCTTTCTAGAGGCCGGAGATAAGACACTACTCAACAGGCGTGGCGAAACCCTGGCGCTTGATCGGGAAGGGGCGGAGTTTCCCGTGGAAATGTCCTTATGTCCGTTGGATCTGGGAGACACGTTTTGCTTTAGCGCCTTTTTGAGAGATATTCGTGAACGTCGGCAATCGGAGCGGGCGTTACTTCGCGAGACCATGTTGGTGCAATTACATCAAGGTGTGGCGTCAGCAGCGAATGAAGCTCCAACCGTGGAGCTGGCGTTGGAATCGAGCCTGAATTGGGTGTGTTCGTTATTAGGATGGTCTGTTGGGCATGTATGGTTCTATAGCAACGACGAGCATTGTTTGCTCTCCAGCAACATTTGGTTTCTCGATCATCCCAGCCGCTACGAGGCATTTCGTTCAGCCACGGAAGCTCTGAGCCTCAAGTCCGGTGAAGGCCTGCCAGGGCAAGTCTACCAAAGCCGCCAAGCGATTGTGACTCATCAGCTTACCCAGGATTTGGTTTCAGCTCGATCGTCGATCGCAGAGGCGGCGGGTTTTGTCTCCAGTTTTGCTTCACCCATCGTTGTGGGGGTGGATGTGGTTGCTGTGATGGAGTTTTTCTCTGATAAACATGAGGAACTCGACGATCGGCTTCTGGATTCCATGGTGTCTGTTGGTGTGCAATTGGGGCGTGTCATTGAACGTAAAGAAGTGCAAGAAGAGTTGGTGAGTGCCAAAGAGGCGTCGGAAGCTGCAGCTCGGACTAAGTCTGAGTTTCTCGCCAATATGAGCCATGAAATCCGCACCCCAATGAATGGGGTCATTGGGATGACTGGGCTCCTGCTCGACACCCCTCTCAACGCTGAACAACGTGATTTTGCCGAAACCGTAAGAAATTCCGCTGAAGCGTTGCTGACCATCATCAATGATATTTTAGATTTTTCGAAAATCGAGGCCGGCAAGCTGGATTTAGAAATTATTGATTTTGACCTTCGTGTGGCTGTTGAAGAAGTTGTGGAATTATTAGCTGAAAAAGCGGACGCGAAAGGCATCGAACTCGCCTGCTTATTGCATTCCGATATTCCTCATGAGTTGAAAGGTGACCCCGGACGGCTTCGGCAAGTGTTGATTAATCTCGTGGGCAATGCCATTAAGTTTACTGAGTATGGTGAAGTGGTGGTTCGTGTGAACAAAGTCCATGATAGTCAAGAGGGTACGGTTCTTCGGGTGGAAATTGCTGATACGGGGATAGGTATTCCGCAGGAACATCAATCTCGGCTGTTTCAGTCCTTCACTCAGGCCGACAGTTCCACCACTCGGAAATACGGCGGTACAGGGTTAGGCTTGGCCATCTGCAAGCAGTTAGTTGGCCTGATGGGTGGACAGATTGGATTCAACAGTGAGGCGGGAAAAGGGACCACGTTCTGGTTTACGGTGTGTTTGGAACCCGTGGCTCAAGCCACGGAGTTGGCCAATGATGGTGACCGAGGGACGTTAAAAGGTTTACGTGTCTTAATCGTGGATGATAACACGACGAACCAAAAGATTTTAGAATATTATGTCAAGGCCTGGGAAATGCAGAGCGTTAGCGTGCCGGATGGACCAGCGGCATTGGAGGCGCTTCGTCAGGCTGCGGCGAATGGCCAGCCGTATGATTTAGCGCTTTTGGATATGCAAATGCCACAAATGGACGGACTGACCTTAGCCCAAATCATTCACCAGGATCCTGCGTTATCTGGGGTGAAACTTGTGATGTTGACATCCTTGGGTCGTCGCGGTGATGCAGAAAAGGCTAAACAAGTTGGTGTGGCCGCGTACTTAACCAAACCCATTCGGCAAGTAGTACTCTTCAACAGTTTAAGAATGTTGATGGGAGGAGAAGGAAAGGGAGCGAGCAAGGGGGCTCAGCTTGTCACGCAACATACGGTGAAAGAAGTTCAGCGACGAGATACAGCACACATCCTATTGGCAGAAGACAATTTAGTGAATCAAAAAGTTGCGGTGCGGATGCTCGAACGTATGGGATTCCATCCAGAGGTCGTCAAGAATGGCCGTGAAGCCGTGGATGCCTGGAAGCTGGGAACCTATCACTTGATTCTGATGGACTGCCAGATGCCTGAAATGGATGGATTTGAGGCGACGGGAGAAATTCGAAAACAAGAAGAGTCGCTCGTTCAGGGTGAATTGGCATCTGAAAATGATACATCCCGAGTGGCGAGCGAGCAACGCCACATTCCCATCATTGCGATGACGGCGAATGCCATGAAAGGTGATCGTGAAAAGTGTTTGGATGCGGGCATGGACGATTATATCGCCAAACCCGTGAAACCCGAGATTCTTGAGGAAGTGATTCTTCGATGGCTTCCCAAGCCTTCGACGGGACTGGACGAATCTTTCGCCGGGTGCCTGGATGAACAGGTGCTTCAGGACTTGGAATCTTTGGGAGATGAAGAACAGCCAGATTTTCTTCAAGTCGTGATTCAGCAATTTTTAGATGACCAAACCAAGCATATGTCGGCGGTCGCCAAGGCCATCGAAGAGAAGGATCCCATGGCTCTGCGAAGGGCGGCTCACTCATTAAAAGGGAGTAGCTATAATGTAGGGGCTCGAACGTTAGCAGGGAGTGCCATGGCATTAGAGCAATTAGGTGTCGGCGGTAGTCTGGATGGGATTGATGCGTTGTTTGTGAATTTCAAAAAAGAATGCGGACGTACTCGTCGTGCACTTGAACAACGGTTGGTCACGCAACCCGTTGGCTCTGCTTAAGGGAATGTTGAAAAAAGCCGCCAGCGGCCTTCCCTGGCTTTGCCGGAGCGGCTCGCACAGACATGGTCGCCCTTTTGCCTGACCTTCGGGCTCGCAGACTTGGCGCTTTTCGCCGCTCGCGCTCACGTACTGAGAATACGCTCCGTGCGTCAAAATGGCTGCGGCCTTGCTGGACGGACTTTTTTGAACATTCCCTCTCACTGGTGCTGATCGCCTGACCTGGAGTATCTATGATGGGTCTGGGGCAATAAATATTTAACAAGCTCCTTAAGCAGTGCCTTCTTTCTGATTCCCCAATTTCCCCTCCTCTCTTCTCTTCTCAAGTGTAGAGCCCTATGCTATACAGAGCTGTGCTGAATAGGGGCATGACCTCTGGCCATGATTCTTCCCAATACTTTTCTGCGTCATCGCTCCCAATGAACATGTCATCGTACCGAACCACTCCCATAACGACTGACCGAATGCCGACAGCTATTCCGTTTTTGGTGATGAACGAGGCTGCCGAGCGTTTTAGTTATTATGGCATGCGTGCCATTTTGGTCATCTTCATGACGGACTACTTAGTGAATCATGATGGTGGATCTGACGTGATGGGGGAAGCAGAAGCGAGAAAGTATTTTCATCTGTTTGCCTCAGCCGTGTATTTTTTCCCGATCGTGGGATCGTTGGTGGCGGATGTGTTCTGGGGAAAGTTTCGGACCATTGTGGTGTTGTCGATCATCTATTGTTTTGGCCATCTGGCTTTGGCTGTGGATCAAACGCGGCTTGGTTTGGCGATCGGATTAACCCTCATCGCCATTGGCTCTGGTGGGATCAAGCCTTGCGTCTCTGCCAATCTAGGTGACCAGTTTGGAACCGCCAATGGTCACTTATTGTCCAAGGCGTTCTATTGGTTTTATTTTTCGATCAATCTTGGGGCGGGAATTTCAACGCTGTTGACTCCTTGGTTTTTGCACCATGTCAGCCCCCATGTGGCCTTTGGTGTGCCAGGATTATTGATGTTGTTGGCCACCTGGGTGTTTTGGTTTGGACGGTGGCAATATGCTCATATTCCGCCAAAGGGCACGGCGTTCTTTCGAGAATTATTCGCTCTTGAAAACCTACAAGCCATATGGCGGCTGACGCCAATTTTTATTTTTTCCGCATTTTTCTGGTCGCTGTATGATCAGACGGGTTCGGCGTGGGTGTTACAGGCCAAGCACATGGATCGTCATTGGATGGGCATTGAGTGGTTGCCTTCTCAAATCCAAGTCGTCAATCCGTTTCTCATCATGGTGTTGATCCCGATTTTTTCTTATGGGATTTACCCCCTGTTTGATAAAGTCTTTCCCCTGACCCCCTTGCGTCGGATTGCTATTGGATTTTTTATGACGGTGGTCGCGTTTTTGTTATCGGCGCAAATCGAAATGAACATTGCGGAGGGTCTGCACCCGAACATCGTGTGGCAACTGTTGGCTTTTTTGGTCATCACGTCAGCTGAAGTCATGGTCTCGATTACCTGTTTGGAGTTTTCATATACCCAAGCGCCAAGAGCTCTGAAGTCTGTGGTGATGGCGTTGTTTCTTTTATCCGTTTCGCTTGGCAATGCGTTTACCTCTCTCGTGAATTATTGTATTCAAAACGATGATGGCAGCATCATTTTGGAAGGTGCTTCCTATTATTGGTTCTTTGCCGGGGTCATGCTGGCCGCGTCTATACTGTTTATCTGGGTCGCTCAGCGTTACCAAGGAAAGACCTATCTCCAGGGGGACGAGATATAGGGGATGGTTTGGAGAGTTCCTTCTCGCGACTGTCTGCGCTGGAGGGGTCGAATGTGTGTCTCAGGGTGTCACCCCTGCCGACCAGGTCCCTTCGGCGTAGCTCAGGATAGGCTCTTTGGTTTGCGGCAAAGGTGTCTCGTCGTACAGGAACGACACCCCGTATATGTTTAAAATTCTCAGAATGTCGTGTCGCCTAGCCGTGCCACCCCTCCCCCTGTAGCCGCTTATGCTGCTTCCCCCACGCACCAGTGCCATTGATACGGTGGAAGAGGGCACAATAAGATTGTGCAGCTACACTAAGAGGTTGAGGATGTTGTGCCGTGGTGCAAAATCATATCCCCCTGTAGCCGCAGCATCTCATGCTGCCTCTCCCGCGTGTTATAGTAATTTGAATAAATAAATATCTGTAGTATATTGCATGGATGAGCTATTCCTATGATTTACGACAGCGTGTCGAAGCCTATGTGTTAGGAGGTGGGAAGAAGACAGAAGCCGCTCAGCTCTTTCAGGTGCATGTTCAAACGATCCATAACTGGATGCGGAGGAAAAGGGGCGTGTGTTCAGCCGGTAAGCCGGGGCCAAAGACCTGGCGAATCGTCAAGCAAGAGGCGTTGGAACAAGCCCTTGAAGCACGTCCCGATGCTCGCCTGAAAGAGCTGGCCGAAGATTTTCAGGTACACCTGTCCACGATCTCCTATGCATGTAAAAAATGGAGGATCACCCGTAAAAAAGACCTGGGGGGGTACAAAGAACGCGATTCGGTGAAACCGAAGGCCTACTTACGGCTTCGTGAACGCTATGTCAGGCGGAAGAAAACGTTGGTATATGTTGATGAAAGCGGGTTTGCCCCGGAAGTCGTCCGGCAATACGGTCGAGCGCCGCGAGGGCGAAAAGTGCATGGGTTGCGTCCCGGGAATTCCCGCCCACGGACCTGTTTGTTAGCGGCCCAAATAGAGGGGAGCGTGCAGGCCACCCAGTTGTGGGAAGGAACGTGTGGTACGCTGACTTTTAATCATTGGTTGGAACATTTACTCTGCCCTATACTGTCGGACAAACATGTGGTGGTGTTGGATAATGCGACATTCCATCATTCCACCACAACCAAAGAGTTAATTGAACAAGCCGGGGCCACGCTGTTATTTCTCCCGCCGTATTCGCCGGACTTCAATCCCATAGAACAAGATTTTGCTGCCATCAAAAAAAGAAGAGAATTTCATGCACATGAAACAATCGACACCATTATTAAAAACTATAACTGGGCTATGCAGTTGACCGCCTACCTACGACCTATTGTGGTTAGGGATTGAGCGGTCACGGGGTCG
>JAQBUF010000075.1 GCA_027623995.1 Nitrospirota bacterium | reverse complement strand
GGGGTTGGCCACAAAAAATTCTCAGGGACGCCCTATCCAGTCAATTTCGGAATATCAGATAGTTCTCGCATGGGTTTGAGCAACAGACTCTAAAGATGCGTTAAATGGTATACGACGTGAAGTGGAAAAAGAAGGAAAAGTGTTTAAGCCTGTGATTAAAGAAGTAAACGGGATTTTGAAAGAAGTGAATGGAATGGGGGAGGCGGAGCGACTGATGCCAACTTAGATATTATCTGGCATTGAGAGTCGTTTGGCGTAATGTTGGAAACTGGCGGAGGGGGTGGGATTCGAACCCACGGTGGCTTTCACCACGCCGGTTTTCAAGACCGGTTCTTTCGGCCGCTCAGACACCCCTCCGCAAACATGTTATCGCACGGTTTCTTCGATGAGGAACCAACCTTTCCGTTTCATGCACACGTCAAAGCCTGACTGGCCACCCATACCTGGAACACCTTGGTCCTGTTCGCATACGGCTTCAGCGCGTTCAAATTCACCAGGCTGTGCTCCGGGTTTAGACCAAGAGGTTTTGACGGTGGGGAGTCCACAGGCCGTGATAAGCAGAGCTCCTAAAAATACATACAAAAGCCTTGGGTGTTTCATGTGGTCACCTTGTGATTTTTGGTCATAAGATTTTACTTTGCTTGGGACGGTGTAATGGCTTCCACCCCATACATATACGGCTGAAGAGCTTTCGGTATTTTTACCGACCCATCTTCTTGCTGATAATTTTCTAAGATGGCGACCACTGTTCGTCCGAGAGCGACTCCTGAGCCATTCAACGTGTGGATGTGTTCAACCTTCCCAGCTTTGGGACGAAAGCGAATATTGGCGCGACGGGCTTGGAATCCTTCGAAGTTACTGCACGAGGAAATCTCTCGATATTTTTCTTGTGAGGGCAACCAGACTTCCAAATCATACGTTTTGGCGGCTGAAAATCCTGTATCTCCGGTACAGAGGTTCATCAGGCGATAGGGCAACTCGAGTGACTGCAGAATGGATTCTGCCGAATTGGTAATGCGCTCGAGTTCTGTATAGGAATGTTCTGGGTGGCTGAATGCCACGAGTTCCACTTTATGAAATTGATGCATACGAATGAGCCCACGGGTGTCTTGCCCATAGGATCCGGCCTCCCGACGAAAGCAAGGCGTATTGGCGACGTGACGAATAGGGAGGGAGTCTTCAGGGAGAATCTCATCCCGATACATATTGGTTACGGGCACTTCAGCCGTAGGAATCAATAGAAGGTCGTCGTCGCGAAGATGAAACAGGTCACTTTCAAATTTGGGGAGTTGTCCCGTTCCAATCATCGAGGTTCGATTGACAAGGTAGGGTGGCAGGACTTCGATATAGCCATGCGCTTGAATGTGGACATCCAACATAAAGGTGGCCAGGGCTCGCTCCAATTGTGCGCCTAAGCCTATCGCAATGGAAAATCGAGCCCCTGCGATTTTTGTTGCACGTTCAAAATCCAAAATCCCCAGAGATTCACCAAGTTCCCAATGAGGTTTGGGTGTGAAGGGAAATGTGGGGATGTCACCCCAACGGCGCATTTCAACATTGTCACTTTCTGCTGTCCCTTGGGGCACGGTGAAATGCGTGATGTTTGGAATGCGAAGCGCGAGGTCTGTGAGTTGTTCTTCCACTGTGCGGAGGAGGTCTTCTTGTGTGTTAATCGTGTCCCCAACTGTACGCATCGCCGTCATCGCTTCCTCTGCGGGTTGTTTGTTGCGTTTGAGTTGGCCTACTTCCTCCGAACCTTTTTTGAGTTGATGTCGAAGGGTTTCCACCTGGGTAATCATCTCAGTTCTGGTGTGGAGTAATTTTTCTAGTCCAGCCCAATCCACGTCCTTCCCTCGTCCCCCAAGTTGGTCACGAATGGAATCGAATTGATCTCGTAATGTCCGCAAGTCGTACATAGTGATGGTCTCAAGTCATTGAAAATGCGGTTGAAATTTAACACTTGTCTCTAAAGCCGTCAACGAAACATGAGGCGTACTCAACTTGCGAGCGAGAGACAATTTCGCATACTCTCCAGATATGCCGTATGTGTTTCCCAATGAAGATTTGTTTATGGGTGGAATGGCGGTTTTGATCGTCGCGCTGTTGATCCTCCGTGTGCGGGTCGTGCGACAGCGTCGATTGGATATCGGTACCGGTGTGTCTGAGGAATCGCCCATTGAACAACGCAAAGGCCCTTTCCCGCTGATTTGATCTTCGAGTCATCCAGCCACTATAATCGCCCTCTTTTTACGCTTGGAGTATATTGCATGAATGGTGCTGCGAAGTTACAACGAATAGATGGACGTCGTCGTGATGAAATTCGACCGGTGAACATCATTCGTCCGTTCATCAAGCATGCCGATGGATCGGTGCTGATGGAAATGGGCGATACGAAGGTAATCTGTACCGCTTCGATCGAGGAAAAAGTCCCCCCATTTTTGCGGGATAAAGGGAAGGGTTGGGTCACGGCTGAATATTCCATGCTGCCGGGAGCTACCCATGACCGGACCCAACGAGAAGCGACGAAGGGGAAACAGTCAGGCCGGACTCTGGAGATTCAACGATTAATTGGACGTGCCCTGCGTGCCGTGACGGATATGAGTGCCATGGGCGAGCGAAGCATTTGGATTGACTGCGATGTGATTCAAGCCGATGGTGGCACCCGAACGGCCTCCATTACTGGAGCCTTTATCGCCTTGGCCGATGCCTTTGCTAAACTCAAAGACAAAAAGTTGATCAAGAAAATCCCCCTGATCGATTACCTTGCGGCGGTGAGTGTTGGGAAGGTTGGCGGGGAGTCCATGGTTGATCTGTGTTACGAAGAAGATTCCATGGCTGATGTGGATATGAATCTCGTCATGACCGGGCAAGGTCGATTAGTTGAAGTACAAGGCACGGCTGAGCGGGGAACGTTTGGAAAAAATGAACTCGATGATTTTCTCGCGTTAGGCTGGGACGGGATTGAGCGATTAGTCAAATTACAAAAAGAATTCGTGACGATATAAATAGGGCCCGTGGTGGAATTGGTTCTTGCAACAGGTAATCGCGATAAACAAAAAGAGATGATTGCGTTACTCCGTGATTTGCCAATCACCATTCGAACCCTTGATGAGTTTGAGTCTGTTCCTGTAATCATAGAAGACGGCGAGACGTGCGAAGCCAATGCCATCAAAAAAGCCAAGATTATAGCCGAACATACAGGTCGGCTGGCTTTAGCTGATGATACAGGGCTCGAAGTCGAGGCCTTAGGTGGTCGACCTGGAGTGTATGCGGCACGCTATGCTGGAGAGAATGCCACGTATCAAGATAACTGCAAAAAGTTACTTCAAGAACTTCACGGAGTAGCAGCAGATAAACGAGGAGCGAGATTTGTCACCGTGGTAGCACTCGCGGAATCTTCGGCTGAGGTTGAGGTCGTAGAAGGGGTGCTGGAAGGCCAAATTGCTTTACAGCAAACGGGGATAGACGGTTTTGGGTACGACCCAGTCTTTGTCGTTCCCGAGTTAGGTAAAACCTTGGCCCAAATCACACTTGAAGAAAAGAATCAAATCAGTCATCGTGGGCGAGCATTAGTCAAAGCTAAAGAGCTGTTACAACAGAAAATCAACCGGAACATAGAGTCGGGGCGTAGCGCAGCCCGGTAGCGCGCCTGCTTTGGGAGCAGGATGTCGGAGGTTCAAATCCTCTCGCCCCGACCAACTTCACACTTCCTATCAATATCGGGCTTGACCATGGTCGCTCGAATCACTCTTCACATTTCCCCTTCTTTTTTCGTGAGCGCCCGTAGCTCAGTCGGATAGAGCATCGGCCTTCTAAGCCGAGGGTCGCAGGTTCGATTCCTGCCGGGCGCGCCATTCCATAACTATTTGATCTTCCATGGTTTATTTGTCGAGGCCTGAGAGGAGTTCTCCTACTCGAATCTCATAAAACCATGACTGGAAGAGAGTTCTGAGCGGTTCGAACTTTTCCTTGTGGTTTTACTTGCATCACCAAAGCCTAAAGGCCCAAGTCTCTTTTCATTAATTTCTTTACCGTCCCCACGGCCACATTTCGTGTCCTCTATGTCTTCCTCGTGCTATCCCATGAGCAGCGCTCTATTGTACGGTTCGCCGGAATCGACTATCTCAGGACTCAATGGACTGTTCAGCAAATTGTTGAAGTCTTTCCTTCCTTAAGACTCAGTCCCAAGGTATGTGGTATGGGTATGGGATTGGGAGAGGATCTATGGGAAAGACTTTCGCACTGGGTTGCGAGGATGGGAGTCGAGCTGGTTTGTACGGCCTCGCGATTACCGTGGCAGAATCATTTCATTATTATGTGGAGCGTCTCATCGGATTAGTGTGTCGGGAAGACGTTTGGCCTATTGCCATTGGTCAAGCGTAAAGTTAAGAGGATTGCGTTCCTCCCGCTCGATAAATCCTTTTGGCAGTTGCCAGTCATAATGCAAATAGAGCTGTTTGGAAATATCGCGTAGCTTGTATTTGTAATAGGGGAGGTTAATGGCTTTCATCTCTTCAATATTGATCCGAGACCACACACAATGGGCATGGCGGCGACCTTCTTTTTCATGAAAGATGACCACTCGTGGCTGGCCTTCTAACCCCAATTCCTTTTCAATATCGTTAAGTGCCTTCTCAAAATACTCAACGGGAACTGATTCAGTTTGTGGAGGATTAAGACTGAGAGACAATAGAAACTGTCTGCACCGTGTTCCCTGACTCACAGCATAGATTTCGTGCAGAGCTTCGTGTAAATTCTCTGAGGCAAAGCCACTGATTTCATGAATGTCCACATGCTCGTTTTCCTGGACCTTCAACAAGTGATGAGCCAATTGTTTCGCTCCGCCACGCTGGGACCCTTTAAGGATCATGGGCATTCTCCGGCCCTAACCCCAAGGCGGCAATTAAGGTATGGCGCATCCATCTGATATCGGAGCAGGCATTTTGTAGGGCTTGTTCTGTATCTGGAGAGACTTCCAGGGAGCCGCTGTTGGCGGATTTCGCCAATTGGTTCACATTATTGGCCAAACGAGAACGCCCCAGTTCTCCCAGAACCTTGGCTAATTCCTGATGATCCTTTACGGGGTGTTTATTGCGAGTGCGTCTTTTGGGGAGGGATTCATCAAAAACATGGAAACGGATATAGGCCCCTACAGACATACCTTCTGCCTCTTGCTCCAACTGAGCACGTTCCTCATGCGACAAGCGCAAAGAAAACGGAGGTAAGGGTTTTAAGGGTTCATTAACCATTGGGTTCTTTCAGAAAAAGACAATACAAGATCCTTCCCGAATATTCGGGAAACTGGCTTGTCTATCGCGACCTTGGGTGTTGTGTTGAAATGCAGGAATTGAGGGTCTTAGGTTGGGAACTAAGCCTGCTGTTTCAACGGCTTAGCTACCATTCTGGAGAGGGGCTACATTGTAAGGATGAGGCTTGAAGAATAGTGTTCCATTCTCCCAGGGTTTCGAATAAGCGGTTCGAACTTTTTCCTATCGGGCGCACCAAACTCTAACTGCTTGATATTCCATGGTTTATTGCTGTAGGCCTAATCATAGTTTCGCTATTTGAATCCTCTAAAGTCATTGGTGGAAGCGGTGTTTGGGTGGTTCGAACAATCGAACAATATTCTCGATGCAAGGTGTGGAAACTTCCTTATGCTGCGGTAGCCCCCTCAAGGGCTTTCTTTACAACATTAGGTCGTTCGTTAATCACCATCAGGTACGCCTTGGCTGGACCTTCCGGTCGCCGGTTGCCGGATTCCCATTTCTTCAAGGTAGAGAGGCTGAATCCGTAGGTTTCGGCAAAGCGTTCTTGTGTTAAGCCTGTTTTTTCGCGAATGGACTTCACATCAACCTCAGCAGCGATAATGTAATGGGCTCGACCTTTGGTTTTATCTCCGCGAAGGTAATCTAGCGCGTCTTGCGCCCCTTGAAGAATTTCTTGTCCTGCTTTGCTCATTTCTTCATCTCCCTCTTAATTTCCTGCACAATTTTATAAAGTGCATTTTTCTCAGCATCAGTTAGATTGGCCTTTTCGTTTTTTCCGTACACGGTAAAAAGAAACACAGGGTTTTTGCTATCGTGATAATAGTGAATTGACCGAAAAGAGCCACTTTTGCCTTGTCCTTCCCTGGCTATGCGCAGCTTTCTGACGCCACCAGTTTTCGGAATAATCTCTCCGGCTTTCGGGTTTCTGGTAATCGTATCAATCACATCATCTTTTTCCGCTTGGGTCATGATTTGCTTCGATTTTTTGCTGAATTGAGCAGTTTCTATAACGGTAATCATCAATATCCTGTATGTTTGAATGGTACCCAATGGGTTCCACTGAGTCAAGAGAAAAAGAACCCATTGAGGGCTCACTGTTGTTGCTGCTAAGGATTGAGTCTTGGTTTTAATGACGTGTGTTGAAGAACTCTATTCCATTCTTCAAGCGTTTCGAATAAGCGGTTCGAACTTTTTCCTGCCGGGCGCGCCAAAAAATCACAGGTTGGTCATGGTGTATTTTTTTGACACAATTCGGCAATCATTTGTCTGAAATAATTATTGGACTGTCGATAGCCTACATTGGCTTTGGAAAGGGCGGGATAGGTGTTTGAGATGATGGGGTCGAGGGTTGGTGCGAATCCGCTTGCGGCGCGATAGCGATTTTCTGCTCCTCCGGTTAAAAAACGAATGGGTTCACAGGGGGGCTTCAGGGCAACGATTCCCGTGGTGATTTCATAGTCATGCACCCGAAGGAGTTTCGTCAGCCGGTGTTGTGGATTACTGTATAATCGTTCCGTGAGGTACGCACTCAACAGCTTGGCAGCTTGGCGTAACTCAGTGGGATGATTCCATTGCAGATGGATACGCCATGAACTCTGACGGTAGTAAATGTGAACGGCCACACGGGTTTCTGTACGTGTACTCTTTCCCCGAATGGCCAGGATTCGTCGTGGATGGTGAAGTGTGATTTCTGCCTCATCGTTTTTACCCTCTTGGGTAATCGTGTGGCGAGCGCTGGAAATGTCCTCAGATCGTTCAACTACTATTGGAATGCAGATGCGAGGTAGGGTACCTTTGAATAGGTTCTTCAGGGTGTGTGGCAGTATATAGATGTGGGGAGTGTACTGTTGATCAACCTCTGGTGATGTTCTCACTTTCATCGGTGGAGTCAGAACCATTTTTTTTCTCTGTGATTGGGGGGAACCATTCATGAGGAAAATGATCGAACGCAATGCATGTTGATCGTAACAGTTTTAGGCCAAAAATGATTGGCTAAGGAAGAGATCTCATTCTAAACGTTAATTCTTCTCTGAACCGTGCTACGAATCACGAGGCAGTGGCCCACTCATCGCACTCCCTTGTCACGCTTAGCCCACTTCTCCGTCATCATCGTTTCCCTCATTCTTCCTCATGATCTTTCCTGAATATTTTGGAACTGCCTCGACTTTCGCTGTCTTGGGTCTTAATGACGATTGCAGGTAATTTAGTGGGGGGCATTAATCCTACTGTTTTAAGCAATTGTGGACCATTCCGGAGAGAGTAGGTATGATGTCGTGAAATTCACCTTTCATTGTTCCTGATGCTTGGATAGGGCGAAGGATCTCACCTAATTGATTGATACGTTTACCCGCATCGTTACTTCCCTGCCCATCCCCTCAAAGTCAAAGCCTCCCAAATGGGGCTCAGAACGATGGTTTTTTGGGTCTTTTTGGTCTCAATAAAATGGGCCTTTCGGATGATTGCGACAGGGAGAAAATCTCATTAAAATGCCAGGTTCTGTGCCTTGACCTTCCGAAGGTCGAACAATTTTCCAATATCTTCATCATGACCAAGATGGTTTTGACAAAACCCTGTGACTTGGTTTGCGACTACATTGATCGAGTTCACACTAGGAAGGGAGCGTTCATTCTGAAAGATTCGAAAGATAAGCTCAAGAGGATGAACAAACAATCTTGTTTTAAATAATTTTTGAAGGGGGAAACTATTATGTCCGTAGAACCAGATATCATTTACACCAAAGTTGATGAGGCGCCTGAGTTGGCGAGTGGGTCATTCCTACCAATTATTCAAGCGTTTGCTAGTACTGCCGGGGTGAACGTCGGCACCAAAGATATTTCACTGGCGGGTCGGATCATTGCCCAATTCCCGGATCGCTTGAAACCGGAGCAACAACAGCCGGATGATCTCGCGTTGCTTGGTGAAATTGTGATGACGCCGGAATCCAATGTGATCAAGTTGCCGAATATTAGCGCGTCGATTCCACAGATCAAAGGGGCCGTGGCCGAATTGCAATCTCAGGGCTATGACATTCCTGACTATCCCGAAGATCCAAAGACGGATGAAGAAAAAGCAATCAAAGCCAAGCTGGACACCGTGAAGGGGAGCGCCGTGAATCCCGTGTTGCGGCAAGGAAATTCCGATCGTCGGGCTGCGACGTCTGTGAAACAATATGCCCAAAAGCATCCACACAGAATGGGAAAGTGGACGAAAGATTCAAAAACGCATGTGTCGCATATGCAGAGTGGTGATTTTTTCGCCAACGAAACATCGGCGACTGTTTCAGATCAAAATGCAGGAACTGGTCGAATTGAGTTTGTCGGCGTAGACGGCACCACGAAAGTGTTGAAGGATAAAGTGAAATTCGACAAAGGCGATGTGGTCGATTCCACAAGGATGAGTGCCGGTACCTTGCGCCAATTTTTCAAAGACCAAATGGTTGACGCAAAGAAAGATCCTGATGTGTTGTTCTCGTTGCATATGAAAGCCACGATGATGAAGGTGTCCGATCCCATTATTTTCGGGCATTGCGTCGAGGTGTACTTTGAAGACGTCTTTAAGAAACATGGAAAGGTGTTTGCCGAGTTAGGTATCAACGCCAATAACGGGATCGGGGATGTGACTGCCAAAATTGGCAAACTCCCTGAAGCCCAACAGACCGAAATTAAAGCCGACATTGATGCCGCGCTGAAAAACGGACCAACTATGGCGATGGTGGATTCAGACAAAGGTATCACCAACCTGCATGTGCCAAGTGACATCATTATTGATGCGTCCATGGCCGCGGCCCTTCGGACCTCAGGCAAAATGTGGGGCCCTGATGGCAAAGAACACGACATGAAAGCCATTATTCCTGATCGTTGTTACGCGGGGATTTATCAGGCGGTGATCGACTTTTGTCGAGAGAATGGCGAATTTAATCCCGCGACGATGGGCAGCGTACCCAACGTTGGGCTGATGGCTCAAAAGGCTGAAGAATATGGATCGCACGACAAGACCTTTGAGGCTCCAGGGAATGGCACCATCAAGGTGATTGATGGTACAGGGAATAGCTTGTTGGAACAGAAAGTCGAAACAGGCGATATCTTCCGTGCATGTACGGTCAAGGATATCCCAATCCAAGATTGGGTGAAGTTGGCCGTCACGAGAGCCAGAGCGTCTTCTACACCGGTCGTGTTTTGGTTAAACAAAGACCGAGGACACGATGCGCAGATTATTGAAAAGGTCAATCAGTACTTAAAAGATCACGACACAAATGGTTTGGACATTCAGATCCTCCCACCGGTTGATGCGATGAAACTCTCACTTCAACGCGCCAAAGACGGAAAAGATACTATCTCCGCTACTGGTAACGTGCTTCGTGATTACCTCACCGACCTGTTCCCGATTTTTGAATTGGGCACGAGTGCGAAGATGTTGTCTATCGTTCCGTTGATTAATGGCGGTGGGTTGTTTGAAACTGGTGCCGGTGGGTCAGCCCCAAAACATGTACAGCAGTTTGTGAAAGAAGGGCATTTACGTTGGGATTCCCTTGGAGAATTCTTGGCCCTTTCTGAGTCCTTCGCGCATCTCGGGAAATTCAAAAATAATAAAAAAGCCCAAGTGCTTGCTGAGACACTTGATAAGGCCACCGGAAAGCTCATGGAGAATAATAAATCCCCAGGCCGTGTCCTTGGAGAGTTGGATAACGCAGGCAGCCACGTGTACGAAGCATTATATTGGGCGCAAGAACTTGCGGCACAAAATGACGATGCGGACCTGAAAGCTAAATTTACTTCAATTGCCAAAGAGCTTGAAGCCAATGTCGATAAAATTCTTGAAGAAATGAAATCGATCAAAGGCAAGCCCGTCGATATCGGTGGCTACTACCACCCATGCCCCGATAAAGTAAAAGCCGGCATGCGCCCAAGTGCTACCTTGAATAACATTTTGGCCAGCCTGGGGTAATAAAAAGCAAAGACCCACCCACGTACCTGATGAGCCCTGGCAAAGGAATTTGCCAGGGCTCATTTATATTTGTGAAGTTAACGGGGAGTTTCCTTAGAATGACACCTTATTTCGAAAAACCCTACCTTCATCAATGAAAGTTAAGAAATAATTCAGGCTAACTGCGTTCAAGTGTATACTTCCTCCATCGCTTATGTGCCCCTTATGTCATACATGCAAAATTGATACGGCCTACCACCAAGACAATCGTCGGAATTTTTATTCTTGCGAAACCTGTCAGTTAGTCTTTGTCCCACCGGAGCAATTTCTCTCTGAAGAAGAAGAAAATGCTGCGTATGATCATCATCAAAATTCTCCTGATGATCAAGGCTACCGGAGTTTTTTAAGCCGTCTTTTTATCCCTATGAATCAACGCTTAGCGCCAGGAAGTCAGGGGCTCGATTTTGGTTCAGGTCCTGGTCCCACGCTTTCTAAGATGTTTGAAGAGGCCGGACATTCCGTGGCGCTCTTTGATTATTTCTACGCTAACGACCAATCAGTACTCCAACCGGCTTACGATTTTATTACCGCATCCGAAGTGGTCGAGCATCTTCATCACCCCAAAGATGAGTTAGAAAGGTTGTGGAATATTCTGAATCCAGGAGGGATTCTCGGCATTATGACCAAACGTGTTCTCAATCGTGAGGCATTTGCCACGTGGCATTACAAAAACGATTTAACCCATGTCTGTTTTTTTTCGGAATTCACATTCCAATGGCTAGCAGGGCAGTGGCAGGCAGAGTTGACGATTGTTGGAAATGATGTGGTGCTATTGAAGAAAATAGTGGCCCCCTCACCCTGACCTTTTCCTTGCCAAGATCAATGAAGCATTGATGGCTCTTGGTTTTTCAGCGATCTTAAGGAACTTGTGAAATTTACTTTTACTATTTTAGCCGACCTTGTTGTTCTTTTCCATTTCTCCTTTGTCCTCTTTGTCCTGCTTGGTGGGCTACTGACCCTGAAGTGGAAGTGGGCGATGTGGCTCCACTTACCTGCTGTGATGTGGGGAACTTTGATCGAATTCGTCGGATGGATCTGTCCCCTGACTCCATTGGAGAATTGGCTTCGAGATGTGGGAGGTGGCCAGGGATACCAATCCGATTTTATCGAGCATTATTTAT